>CALKWW010000022.1 GCA_938003945.1 uncultured Bacillota bacterium
ATATAAAAATACCGATTGAAATCAATCGGTATTTTTGTAATCTTATCTACTATCATATATCACTTATATGAATCTCTATATTCCCTTCTATAACCTCTCCAGGTGCCATATGTATGGTACCGGTATTCTCAGTCCCTTGTTCTTCCATATTAAAGCCATTATTACAATTTGTGACCGGCTCTATTGCAAAAAAGTCTTTATTATCCAAAGGACAATAGATAATACCATGACCAAATATATTATCTTTTTTCATTGTAACTCTTACCCCACTACCTGGCCAAGTAATTACAATGTCATCCTCTCCAATTGCAAAACAATTATCTAAAAAGTCTTCTGTGAGTTCCTTTCCTTGGGAGAAATCCAATCTGTCTTCTACATCCACATATGTGCCTATAGGTATAGTAGTATCGCCTGGATAAATACCCTTTATGGGCATACGTAACTCTACTTTGCTATCTGCATCTGTGAGCCGGCGCATAAAATAGGGATGAATACCCATACCAGCTGGCATTGTAGACTCTCCTTTGTTCTCTATAAGTAAGTTTATACTCAAAATGTCTTCGATTAACTCGTAGGTTATCTCTGAGTAGAATGGAAATGGCCATGATATATCATCAAAATCATTGCTATCAAATGTCAAATTAATTTTGGAACTATCACTATGAGAAACCCTAAGTGGTCTTTGCCAAACCTCACCATGAATTGTATGTCCGTCATCATTATTTATCTCGAGTTTATATTCCTTTCCCCTATATTGCAATACACCATTCTCTATCCTATTGGAAAAGGGAATAAGATTATATGACGCAAAATCCCCTGCCTCTTTATTCTCCAATGCAGTACGTGAAGTAGGTCTCATCACATTGAGCCACTTGCCATTATGACAATAATCCAAAGAATAGATACTTCCACCCACCTCAGGAGATATAAGTACTTTAATCTTACTGGTCTCTAATTTTAAAATATGATCCATTCTATCCCTCCTTAAATTTTTCCCTATCTACCCATAGCCCCAGTGCCGGATTACTTATATAGAATATTTCTTCGCCATTTTCTAATGTATTATATCCGTCTTTGAGCTTGCCTGGGTCGTATATCTTATAGGCCTCCTCTAAGGGCATGTATTTAAAATTGACACCTTCTATTTCCTCTCTGGTCAGATGCTCCACAGCATATGTTATATCAAATCTACCATCTGATGAACCATGTATTAGATGAGCTGCCACCGATTGATTCGTCCTTAAGTCATTTTCAGTATTATAGAGGTCTAAAACTTTGTCTCTACCTACATAGCCATATCTTCTAATAAGTTTATCTATGCCCTCATCTTCGCCAAACTGCCGAACCCCTGGCGCTAAAACTATGAGTTCTCCACCATCTGCTATGGCCATCCTAGTTCTATATATGGACTTATTCCCTAGCCAGGTACTTTTAAACTCTCGCTCATCCAAATATACAACTACTTTTTGAAAGGGCTCATCTACAAATATCAAGTTTTTTTCCTGACTCAAGGCAACCGCAGCCTCAAATACACTTCTATCATTTCCTATAAATAGACCGTTTATGGCAATGGCCCCTTGTTGTTCAGTGGTTACTGTGAGCACGTACATAAGAGGTATATCCTTAGCAAAATGCGCCTCGGCATAGTCAAATACCTTTCGCACAGGAGAATGGTCTTTACCCATGAGCCTCTCCATACCATATACTGCCCCTAGCATATGGGTACTGTTTATCATGTTTTTACCACCACATCCTACGAATATATTCTTGCCGTAGTTTGCCATACCCACTACTTCATGAGGTACTACCTGACCTATAGATATTATTATATCATATTTTCCACTTACTAGAAGCTTATTTACCTCCACATCTATAGATTCCTTCATACGTCCTTCTGAAATTTCCTCTATGAATTTAGATGGTACCTCCCCTATTTTAACTACATCTTCTCGCCAATTATGATCTATGAAACATTTCCTAGGTATGTCATCACCAAACATCTCAGATATCTCCTCATCTGACATGGGCATATGGGTCCCCAATGCTGGCAATATATCTACGTTACATCTATCTTTAAGTAATTCATAATAAATATATGTCAACTTACCTGCCCCTGAATGATATCGTGTAAAATCAGGAGGGATAATAAGTACATTTTTGATATCTCTATCTAACCCGTCTATGGAATCTTGTATAGCTCCTTTTAGCTCTCCATCTGTCAGACCGAAATTATCGCTACTTCTTAGCCTTATATCAACCATATGTGTCTCGCCTCCATATACATTTTAATATTAAACATATTGAACCAAAATAGTAAGACCTTGTCATAGATACTATGTTTAATACTAAAAACATTGTTCCGTAACCTTAAATAACTTCATGGATAACTTCACTCGTTTATTTTTAATATTACTAATTGTTAGCTCAGATGAATGTACATTCATCTGAGCTAATATAACTATACCCCGGCAAAAGCCGAAAAACCACCATCGATAGGTATGACCGTTCCATTTACAAATGAAGCAGCATCGGATACAAGCCAAATTATAGCACCTATCAATTCTTGAGGCTTACCATATCTGCCCATGGGCGTATGATCCTTTATGGATTTACCTCTGGCTGTATCCCCACCAGTATCTTCATCAACTAATAGATAATAATTCTGTTGGGTCAGTAAAAAACCTGGAGCTATCGCATTTACCCTTATATTCTTAGAATGATTTTGATTTAAATATATAGCCATCCATTTTGTAAAATTGTCGATTGAGGCCTTCGCTGCACCATATCCAATGACCCTTGTCAAAGGTCTTATGGCAGCCATAGAAGATATATTTATTATATTGCCCTCACCCTGTTCTGCCATGATCTTGCCAAATACTTGAGTTGTGAGAACCGCACCCATAAAGTTTAAGTTAAACACCCACTGTAGGGCATCTATTGGCAGATCAAAGAAACTCATATCGTCACCTGTGGTGGCATCTGCTCTATTGCCTCCTGCACCATTTATCAATATATCTACCCTACCATACTTGTCCATTACCTTCTCTTTAGACTCTATAAGACTATTCTTATCTAAGACATCTACCTTGAGACCTATTGCATCTCCACCTGCATCTACTATCTCCTTGGCAACCTCTTTTGCTCCATCACCATCGATGTCAAGTACTGCCACCTTAACACCTCTTGCACCAAGTTGCCTTGACATTTCGCTACACAGTATCCCTGCGCCTCCTGTTATAACTGCAACCTTATCAGTTAAATCAAAATTTATATCCATAGCTATAGCGCCTCCTTATAATTTGATGGATGAATAAATTTTCCGAAAATGAATTGCACTATATTTGCAATTTGATAATGACAGTAATACCACACAAATACAACGCTTTATACTATAATGTCTCCATACTATTTTATACTATGATATCTCCATACTATAGATCAGATCTATACAAGCCAATCCGTATGAAATATGCCTTCCCTATCTACTCGTTCATATGTGTGAGCACCAAAATAATCTCGCTGGGCTTGGATGAGATTTGCCGGCAGTCTCTCTCTCCTATATGAATCATAATACGACAGGGCCGAGCTAAATGATGGAACAGGTATGCCATACTTTGCAGCTACCATGACCACACGCCTCCATCCGTCTTGTGCCTTTTCAATAGCCGCTTTGAAATAATCATCTAACATCAAATTGGCAAGGGATTCATCCCTATCATAGGCATCTTTTATATCGTTTAAGAATTGGGCCCTTATTATACATCCACCTCTCCAGAGTAATGCAATATTCCCAAGTTTAAGTTCCCATCCGTATATCTGTGAGGCAGATTTCATAAGATCAAAGCCTTGAGCATATGAGCATATCTTAGAGGCATATAGAGCCTTACCAATATCATCTATGAACTGAGATATGTCACCGTCAAATTTACATTTCCCTTCGCAAGGTCCTGATAAAACCTTAGATGCAGCCACCCTTTCGTTCTTCATAGCTGACATACATCGTGCAAATACTGCTTCTGCAATAGTAGGTGCAGCTACTCCTAGTTCTAGGGACTCCTGAGAAGTCCATTTGCCTGTACCCTTTTGACCTGCCTTATCTAGTATTATATCTACCATTGGTCTGCCGGTTTCACTATCCGTCTTCCCTAAAATATCGGCCGTTATCTCTATCAAATATGAGTTTAGTTCTCCTTCATTCCAAGTCTTAAATACTTCTTGCATCTCGTGAGCACTTAAACCTAGTAACTCTTCCATAATAAAATATGCCTCACTTATGAGTTGCATATCACCATACTCTATACCATTATGTACTGTCTTTACATAGTGTCCTGCTCCATCTGGACCTATATAGTCACAGCAGCTATCTCCATCTACTTTGGCAGATATATCTATGAGTATATCCTTAACCTGTTCCCAAGCTTCAAAAGAGCCACCAGGCATTATGCTAGGACCTTTGAGAGCACCTTCTTCACCACCTGAAACTCCTACACCTAGGAATAAAATCCCCCTCTTCTTAAGCTCCCTGCAACGCCTTATGGTATCTTTAAAATAAGAATTTCCACCATCAATTATAATATCACCCTCATCTAGATGAGGTAATAGCTGCTCTATCACCAGATCTACAGGACGACCAGCCTTTACCATAGTCATAACTTTTCGTGGTCGCTCAAGGGAATCTATAAGTTCCTCTATGCTATAGGTAGCCTTTATCTTTTCCCTACCCTTTGCCGGACCTTCTATGAATTCCGATGTCTTTTCTCCTGTACGATTGTATACTGATACAGAATAGCCTTTACTTTCCATGTTTAAAACCAAATTTTGACCCATTACTGCTAATCCTATAAGACCTATATCTGACTTGCCCATAATGTCACACTCCTCAACTCTATAAACTTATTGTAAGCGCTTACAATAAGTTTAACACTTGCCTCTTTTTTAGTCAAATTATTTTGATCCTAGGCAGGTATTACCCTGATCTCGACATTTGGAAGATTTAACTCAAGCTTCCTTATAATATTCTCATCCCCTTTAGAGCGAGGACCTTCTCCTAGAACTATAACATCTACGTCATTCTTCTCTGCAAACTCCACTAGTTTATCAACAACATCTTCTGCCCTAAGTACTGTCATATCAGCGCCGGCAGTCTTTGATATCTGGAAGAGATAATCTAATGCTTCTCCCTCATCTGGATTGCCTAAAAAATTATCTCCTGTTTTAGCAACGTGAACAACCTTGAGCTCACCTTCTACTTTTGTAGATAACTTTTTACCCACTTTTATTAGACGCTCACATGTCTTTTGCCTTGTCACACAAACCATAATCTTATCTCTTTGCTTCACGGCAATCTCCTTCTTTATTAAAAATTGATTTACTATGCTTATATATGGGATGAAAATATATTATTTAAGAAATTCATAGATTTTAACATATCTAGATAGTGTCTATAATTACTTCTATATACCTCTAGCATGACAGGTCCACGATAACCTTGCTTATATAGTTGCTCATACAATCCTTGGAAATGGTATTCACCCATGCCAGGAAGATATAACTTTCCATCCCTATCAAAATCACATACATGGACATTTGCAACCCTATCTCCCATATTATATAAAAACTCTTCAGGAAGATAGCCACTCTTTATTGCCTGTTTTATATCTAGTGTGAAATAAATATTATCTCCTTTTGTGTTTTCAAGTAATTTTACTGCGAATTTGGGATCACTATACCAACACCAATACACATTTTCCCACGAAAACTTAATGCCAAAATCGGCTGCAATATCGCTTAGTTCGTCAGTTATCCGACCAATTCGCCTAAAATCAAGTTTCGGCTTTGTATTAAGCCTTACAGGGGGACCATGGAATACATATACCTTAGCACCTATTGTCTTTGCTCCTTCTAACACCCTTAACCATATATTTAGTGCATCTTTTCTCTGCCTATATGTACTGGCAAATAGTTGGGGCTCGAACTGGGTACTTAAGGTATGTACCGAATGGATGTGCATATCATGTCTAGTTAAAGCACCTAACATCCCCTGGCAAAATTCCTTACTGTATTCGCTATATGAGCCTAAAAAAACCTCTGCCAATTCAATGCCCATACTCCCTATTATATCAATTGCCTCTTCAGTAGGATAATCTGGATAAAAACTTGCCGTCGACAATCCAACATCCAATATAAGACCCCCTATCATTCCATCACTATATATTATAAACCATTTACGTGCAAAAAAAAAGTAATGTATAGCTAAAATCCTTCACCTAATACTTCTCTTACGTCGCTTACCAATACAAATGCATCTTGATCTATCTCATTTATTATCTGTTTTAATCGGACAATTTGAAACCTATTTACCACGCACAGTATTACATCTTTATTTGCCTTTGTATAGGCTCCTTTACCAATCAGTATGGTAGCACCCCTATCTAGATCCTTTAAGATCTTATCACATATAGCCTCAGCATGATCTGTAATTATAAAGAATGCCTTGGCCGCTTTTATTCCCTCTTGTATGAGGTCTATCATCTTAGCTATTATAAATATACATATAAACGCATATAATGCCTCATCTGGTCCGAAAACAATGGCAGCTGTAAATACCACCATAAAATCTATTATAAATAATATAAGCCCCATGCTCACTATGGGAAAAGAATCATGTATCAGTTTTGCAAATAGATCCGTCCCACCAGTGGTAGCCTTAGCAGATAATACAATTCCAAGACCTATACCCATAAATAATCCCCCATAGACCGTTGCGAGAACAGGTGAGTCTGTGAGGGAGGGAAGTTTCAAAAGATCTGTAAATGCAGAAAGCAAAATCGTTGCAACAATCGTTCTTATTCCAAATACTCCTCCTAATTTTTTAGTACCTATAATGAGTAGGGGGATATTGATTGCAAGCATTGTCACACCAACAGGAATATTGAATATATAATATATGACCGTCCCTATACCACTCACCCCACCAGGTGCTATCTTGTGGGGAACTAAAAAACATACCAAAGATATTGCAGTCAACAATGTTCCTGCTATAATTTTAATATAATCGATTACTATATCTCTCCGTCTCATATTGCGCCTCCTGATATTTTAAGTAAAAAAGAGACTGCACACTACAGTCTCCAGCTGGAATTTAAAGTTCAATGAGTCCAAAACTTACCATAAGCCCTTCATCAACTTTTTTCATAGTCTCAGGTAATAGAAAACCCGCCTTTTCTCTTAGGCGTCTTTTATCTATGGTTCGTATCTGTTCAAGAAGTATTACAGAATCTCTAGGTAGACCATACTCTTTTCCACTCAACTCTATATGGGTTGGAAGTTTCGCCTTATTTATCTGGGATGTAATGGCAGCTATTATCACAGTAGGGCTATATTTATTGCCTATATCATTTTGCACAATGAGTACAGGCCTTACACCACCTTGTTCAGAACCTACAACCGGGCTTAGATCTGCATAATAGATCTCTCCTCTTCTAACCATACGTTTCACTCACACTCCGATAATATGGATTCATATACCTCCAATGTATAATTATCTGTCTTCACCCCTACTTCTGTCCATTCAATATTTATCATTGCCATCTCTTCATAGCCCTTTCGCATCTTTTCTCTTATCTCTATCTTATGGCGTTCTCTTATATAGAGTTTCATCGCCTCTCGTATAAACTCACTTCTATTTGTCTGCTCTATAGCAACAATTTCATCTACCTCACGCAATAAACTATCTGGCAGGCTTACTAATATTTTTTTTAGTTCAGCCATGGCGGTGGCACCTCCTAAAAAATAGATTATGTATCCAGCCTTTTCCGTCCTTATAAATTATGTCCAGTTCAGATAATTTTACAACAAATATATGTCTAATTATCTATTCAACAAATTCTGTGAAAATCCTCTTTGTAAAATAAGGTATTTTGGCCCTTTATGGCATATAAGTTTTTAAACACATATGGTATAGCATCTAATATATCATGGGCCACTAAACCAGTCTCACCCTTGTCTGCTGCAGCCATATCTCCTGCCATACCATGTATAAAACAACCAAGAACTGTCGCACAAAAAGCGTCATACCCTTGGGCTATCAATGATGCTATGACACCTGTAAGCACATCACCACTACCACCTGTTGCCATACCTGAATTTCCAGTCGTATTTATATATATATCCCCGTCACTATTTGCCACAATACTAGTAGCACCCTTTAAAAGTACAATAGCACCTGTGGCTTTACTGAGTTCCATTGCAGTTTCAACCGGATTGTCTACTACATAATCAATTGGCCTATCGATGAGCCTTGCCATCTCACCAGGATGGGGTGTAAGCACTATAGGGGCTCCATAGCTATTCAATGCGCCAACCTTATTGGATATATTATTCAATCCATCGGCATCTATTACTATGGATATATCAATTTCACTTAAAATATGCATTATAAACTCAGAAAGTTCTTTCTTAGTCCCCATACCCGGCCCTAGAGCCAATACTTCTTTATCTTCTATAAAATTAATTACCTCTGATACTGCATCTTTACTGAAATGACCCATACCATCATCAGGTAGAGGATATGTCATGATTTCAGTCAGCTTACTTGCCATTATGGGTTGGACGCACTGTGGAACTCCCAATGTAACAAGTCCAGCTCCTGATCTCTGTGCTGCTAGAGTTGTCAAATAAGCAGCACCTGTAAGTCCTGTAGAACCTGCAAGTACTCCCACTTTTCCAAATATACCCTTATGAGAGTTTGCATCTCTATATTTCAAAATATTTGCTACTTTCATCTCATTTAACGTAAACATAGACACTCCAATGCTTTCAGCACTATCTCCAGGCAAACTTATGGGAACCACATGGAGCCTACCTGTATATTTCCTTCCAGGGTACAAAAAATGTCCCCTCTTTGCATAGCCAAAGGTCACAGTATGGGAAGCTCTTATTGCACAACCCATATATTTACCTGTGGAACCATCTATCCCTGATGGTATATCAATAGCGACAACTGGTATGGGAGACCTGTCCACGACATCTATCACATTTCTCGAAATTCCCCTCACTTTTTGAGAGAGACCTGTACCAAATAAGGCATCTATTACAATATCCCCTTGTCTTAAACTATTCTCTAGATAAACAATATCATCTCTTTCGAGAAGACATTTAACTGGTATAGATAATTTTTCTACACATTGTAAATTTATTTTAGCATCTCCCTTTGACCTATCAGGAGGGAATGTCAAAAACACTTCTACAAGAGCACCAGACAGATGAAGTTGACGTGCAATCGCTAGTCCATCTCCACCATTGTTGCCACCACCTACCAGTATTATTACTTTCTTTTTATATATATCATATTCACTTTTTATAACTTCCACTGCCCTTATAGCGGCATTTTCCATGAGGACAATCCCTGGTATTTTGTACTCCTCGATTGCTCTCTTATCTATGCAGCCCATTTCTTTCGCTGTCACTACATACATATTTATTCACCTTCTATTATTACTTGTGATATAGCATAGAGCCTGCTGTGGGATATGCTTATATGTATCTTTTTACCACCTAATGATATAAAGAGTCTCCTTGCATTTCCGTGCAGTTTTACATAAGGCTTACCTATATTATATCTTAAGATTTCCATGTCATGCCAACTTATTTTCCCTATACCTGTCCCTAATGCCTTGGATATGGCCTCTTTTGCAGCAAAGCTCCCTGATATGGTTGAAGGATTGTAACCTCTAGAAGCAAAGTATCGTATTTCCCGCTCAGTAAATATCCTCTCTAAAAAGGAGGTCTTTTTGATGGCTTCTTTTATTCTCTCTATCTCTATCAAATCAACCCCAACACCAATTATCAACTAGCTACACCTCTTCTGCAGATATACCAATTTCAATAGAGCCAAACTGTCTCAGATTTACCGGAATACATAATGTCTTATATCTATTACTTACTTGCACCTTCTCACCCGTAAGTATTGTAGGAGGAGTTATCTCTACTGATATTCCCTTGTCATAAAAGGTAGAGCATGTATTACCCATGATCATATTGCCAAGCTCGCCTATCGCACTCTTGGCTATATCATTCATCTCTTCCACGGGCATTCCCCCCATCATATGAGAAGCTATCGCCTTAGCTGTCTCCCCTTGCATTGAAAGCATGGCTTGACCACGCACCTTGCCTGTCATGCCAATTAGTATTATAATATTATGTGCTGCATAAGATGAGTTCCTTATATATACATTACCGAATTCTACATCTGTGCCACATACAGAACCTACAACTGTACTCGTTGCTTCGAGAAATGGATTTATATATTCTGCCTTCATCTATCTCGCCTCCATACTATTTTTGATTGTTCTATGACTAGTTGCCTTAAGACTTTAAAACTTATTGCTATAGTTTTGACGGACTAAGACAATATATAGTAATTCTACTATATATCGTACTATTATGGCAAGTCCTTAAAACAAAAATGAATATAAAGTATGATAGACAATTGTGGAAATTGATGGTAAAATTATTTAAAATGAGAAGTTCTAGGAGGTAAAAATGTCTGGTTCAATATTTGGAAAACATTTTACAATCTCTACTTGGGGTGAATCTCACGGAAAAGCTCTAGGGGTCGTAATAGATGGTTGTCCAGCTGGCATACCCCTATCACCAAATCATATACAAAGAGAACTTGATAAACGAAAACCAGGAACCCACACCATATATACACCACGACAAGAAGATGACAAGGTAGAGATATTGTCAGGTGTATTTAAGGGAATGACTACAGGTACACCCATTTCTCTCATTATATATAACACAGATGAACACACCCATGATTATGACAACATAAAAGATGTATATAGACCTGGACACGCAGACTTCACATATGACGAAAAATATGGTTTCCGGGATTATAGAGGAGGAGGGCGCTCATCGGGGAGGGAGACTGTCTCTAGAGTAGCCGCCGGAGCCATTGCCAAAAATATTCTAGCCGAATTTGGTATAAGGACAATAGCATATACATACTCCATAGGGGATATAACAATCAATAGGGAAAATTTTGATGACAGCATCATATATGAAAATAGTGTACGCATGCCTGATATGTCAGCCGCCGCTCAAGCTCAAGAACTTATAAAATCAATTAGCGCTGAAGGTGATTCAATAGGAGGGATAATAGAATGTACTGTTGATGGGTTACCAGCTGGTATCGGTGAGCCCATATTTAATAAGCTTGAGGCCGTAATCTCTAAAGCAGTCATGTCCATTGGAGCTACGCGAAGTATAGAATTTGGTGCGGGCTCTACCCTCGCCAATATGAAGGGTAGTCAATCAAATGACCAATATATTATAACCAATAATGGACAAATTAAGAAGCTAACTAATCACTCTGGTGGCGTAGCCGGAGGAATAAGTGATGGTAGTCCCCTCTGCTTTAAGGTGGCTTTTAAACCTACGCCATCTATATCTCTTCCTCAGAAAACAGTTACAAAAGATATGAAAAACACCACTGTAAAGATAAAGGGAAGACACGACCCTTCTATAGTTCCTAGAGCTGTCCCGGTAGTAGAGGCAATGACTACTATTGCCATAGTGGATCTTCTATTCCAACATGTTCTCTCCAATATAGAATTTTTGAAAAAAGCCTTCTCATAATTTAGTACGGTCAAAACCAAAGATTTTATATCTCTATCAACTAATTGATTTCATCTGTTTCTATTGTCAATAAGATCTAGTTAATAATATGTCGGATTTAAATCCGACATATTATTATGGGTAGACCAAATCTAAAATTTCATAAGTTCTAGGTCCCACAATTCCATCAGGAACCAATCCATTATCCATTTGAAATTGGATGACAGCCATTTGAGTTAGTGGACCAAATATTCCGTCTATGGGACCTGGGTTATATCCGATACTGAGCAATATTCTCTGCAACATCTCTACCTCTGGCCCAACCGAGCCTATTGCAAGTAGAGGTCTCTCTTGATTTGACATATTATCCATAGGCCTCACCAACTTTCCACATGAATACTATCACTATATATTATGGATAATATCAAAATGTGGTTACTCATTTGTGAGCCATATTCAGCTGTTCTTCTTACATCCTCTATTACCTAAAAATATAATTACTCATTTGCAAGCTCTATTACGAAATTCCCCAAATCAATTGTGGAATTAGGTTTCCCTATCTCCTTCATAGCCCTCTTTATGAGAGCCACCCTCCACTTCGAGCCCAATAGTTGGTATACGGCCTCATCTATGGGATAAGTCTCACTTGTATACATTGCCGCCCCGTTATTTACGAGGAATTCTACATTCCTATCTTCCTGACCTGGTATTGGATGAGAGAGTATCATAGGTAGCCCCTTTGCCAATGATTCTGATGATGTAAGCCCACCTGGTTTCGTTATTATACAGTCAGCAGCATCCATAAGTATATCTATATTGTCCACAAAACCAAAATTATATATATCTTTTCTAATTTCCATATTATCTATCTGTTCCCTTAATGCCTCGTTATTGCCACATACCGAGATTATCTGGAAATCCATATCCATCCTATCTAATCTCATTATATTCTCCTTGACATTGCCATATCCCATACTGCCACTCATCACCAGTACAGTTATTTTGTTCCCTATATTTAATAAGCGCCTTGCCTCTGCACTATCCATCTTTGTAGCAAACTTTCTATGAATTGGTATACCAAAAGGTACTATCTTAGAACTATCGATACCCTTTTTCGTGACTTGATAGTCCAATTGAGTGTCAGCTGTCACATAATAGTCAATATCTGTCTCTTCCCAAAAAGGGTGGACAGTAAAATCTGTAATTATACCTATGGTCTTATAATACATACCTTTTCGTCTAATTTGGGTCATTATCTGAGCAGGAAACACATGAGTACATACTATTACATCAGGGTTATATTCTGAAAGTAAAGTCATGAGTTTCTTAGACAAAATAGAATTGGTAAGCCCGATCATGGAAAAATCGCCATGCTCACTCGCCTCTTCTTTATCAGCAAGACGATAGAACTTTCCATATACAGCAGGTGTAAATTTAGTCGATATGAGATAACCTTTTGCAATAGATTCACTCAAAATCGGATTGATGTATTCAAAGGTATCGATCAGCTTACAATCTACACCTCTATCCTTTAAATATTCTATTAAGACATTAGCAGCTTGGTGATGCCCATAACCAGCGGTCACCGATAGAACTAATACTCTCATATTTTCATCCTCCATTTGTGTTTTTCTTGTTACGATCAGGTCAATACAAGAGCCAATTTGTTTTGACCCCATATTTACTAGTGCATTTCGCCCATTTTGAGCGAATATACATATATTATACTATTTAAAATATATTACAATATACCTAAAACTAATACAAAAAGGAGGCTGCCCACATACAGGCATCCCCCTCTTTATAATATCTATTACCCTTCTACCACTCCAAATCCTCTGAATAAATTTCCTCCTCCAAAAATCGTTACTAAGATTAAGAAGAAGAACAACAACTCAGAACCAGATTTGAAGAGACCACAATTGCAGAAGAATATCACAAGAAGTAGAAAGAAAAATAATAAGCTGTCATCGGCTCTTCCACAAAAACCCATACATATACCTCCTTTTCAGTCTTTTATGTCTATTGCTTACCATCTGTCTAGTTTATTATATGACTCTTTTAAAAAATAGGTGAATACTATATATACTGAAAAGGAAATTTTTATATCACTCACAGTTAAGTTCTACTGGATTTTGAGCCTTAAAATATTTATCCCATCTCTCTACATACACACCTGTAGCCCATTCAGCCATTACAACTTCTTCCCCATCATATATAGATAATCTATAGATAGGATCATCAGATATTTCTTCACCCTCTATAGTATATACGTATAAATTATCCATATCTAAAGCTAGGAGTAAGTCTTCATTAGGAGAAGTGTATGCATCAATAGCAGTAGGCAACTTTGCCTTTATGGCATTCCATGGTATACAGAGTTCATCATAGTTTACCAGTTTATTAGGGGGAATTATATCTATATTAAAATCCAAATATTCATGGGCTTGATAGGCAAGTCTGCCCCTCATTATCCAATGTCCATTTCGCCTTACAACGGTAAAGTCTTCTTCATCAACTTTAATATCGGATACTTGCATATCATTTAGTTCCAAACTAGACTTGGCCGAATTTAAAAGAGCATCCTTTCCCATCTCACCTGCAATATCGGATATCTTTATACCTTTATTATTTTGTATATTATCTATCGGTAATACTTGATATTGTCTACCAATAGAATTTAGTTCATCATCCATGCTTATATTTTCAACTGCTATATAGTCGTTCCCCACATATCTTATATGGCGCCTTGTGGGCAAATTTTCAATGGCTTTAGATGATTCGATAGAAAGTACAGCCATCATATCGGGATCATCATATGGGAGAATTGGATATGCATATAGGGCATCACATTTATACCCTTTTCTATCCCTGGTTATAGAACCTATCTCCCAAAACCCTGTCTTTCTAGGTGTAAATAGATTTGATACCCCTAAAATAGGGTAGCATTCCCTGTTCTCTGACCTTATCCATAGTGTTCTATATGTTATATCATATTGTCCATCGGTACCAGCAGACACCCTCTTAAAGCCAAGGAGAACCCCTGAACGTAGAAGAGCATTGTCTTCACTATCTGAGCTATTACCCTTTTCCGTAATATGCCCTTCACTATAGGGCTGTCTATTGTCTTCATCTAGTTCTCTAGTAAGTGTATAAAAACTATTATCAATAAATGTAATTATAGTATCTTGATCTAATTTCACAAATTCATAAAAAGGTTTATCTCCTGACGTTATGGATATTACATCTACTTTTTCTTTATCTATGCCCAAATCTTGCACCATCATCTTATATTGGTAGAGGAAAAATTCAGATGTTCTGACCCTCCTTATTTTGTATTGGACATCCTCGGCACTATCATCACCAAATACTGCCTCATCTTCAGAAAATGAAGCAATAGTATTTAATATATTATCTTCTTTAGCATCGTCCTGTATTATATCAGCGCCTAATCGTCCTGTGACTCGCCATATCCCACCAATGGGGATATCTTGGTTATTAGGTGGTACAATTTTTTCACCAGTCCCTCCAAGTTTATCGCCACACCCTTGCATGAACATAGATATAACAGTCAACATAACTAAAATGTATATTCTCTTAGCCATAACACTCCTCTGCCTCCTAATAATCCGACCAATCCAAACACTGCATAATCGGACCAATCCAAACACTGCAATCATTGACCTCGGGATAAATTCTCCGTATTAACCACAGGTAACCTGATAGTTACTGTAGTACCACAATCTATTTTACTATCTATATCTAAGACTCCCCCATGTAATTTCACTATCTCATCACATATTGAAAGCCCAATCCCATGCTGAGACTTACTATTCTTCCCTTTAAAAAATTTCTCTTTGACCCTTGGTAGCTCATCTTTTTCTATACCACATCCCGTGTCCACTATGGAAACATTTACATATCCATGTTCGTACCATGCCTTCAGCATTACATCATTGTCATTTGGAGTAAACTTAAATGCATTGTCAAGTATATTTATAAATACCTGTTTAATCCTATCTGCATCTATGTTGACCTTAGGCAAATCATCTTCATATTCCACATAAAAATTGAGATTATTTCTCAATGCCATAGGAGTCATATGTTTTTTTACATACTCTATCACAGTAGATATATCCATATCTACTAGCTTTAAAGTCATCTTACTTGAAGTAAATCGAGAAAAGTCTAGAAGCTCTTCCACCATAACCGTAAGTCTATCGCTTTCCTTCTCTATTATGGCAAGTCCGTCCCGCAGAAGCTCACTATCGTCTAATTCCCCTCCATTGAGTGTAGCCGCCCATCCCTTTATGGAAGTAAGGGGAGTTCTGAGTTCATGGGATACAGATGATATGAATTCATTTTTTAGATTATCCTTTTTAACTATCTCCTCTGCCATGTAATTTAGAGTATCAGATAGCTTACCTATCTCATCATCACAGTGTTTTTTACTCCTTATTTCAAAATTGCCCTTTGCCATCTTACTTGCAACATAGGTTATATCTTCAAGGGGAACTATTATACTATTGGCTACAAATATGCTCACTATTATTGCAATTACTACCACTGCAGCACCTATGGATATAAAGAGCCAAGATATGTTCTCTATCTCATTATTCACTTCCCGGAGGGAAGATATAAATCGAATTACACCTATAACTTCATTATTTACCATGAGGGGATATGATACAGCCATTACCCGTATATCATCATAGGGGACAGCTCCTATCCATCTGCCTTTTTCTCCTGCTAAAGCCTTCTTCACGTCATTGGTAAGCATACGACTATCATCTGGCATGTATCCTATTGAATCCATTAAAAGATCACCTGAAGAATTTATTATTTGTACCTGCGCAGTGGTTTGTCTCCAAAAGACATCTATATTATCTATTATATTATCTTCCAATGAAGAGTTGGAAAAATAACGAACATAAAAGTTCGCCGACATCTTTATATGATTCGTCATTATCTCCTCTAGGTTATCATAATAATATTGACGTACTAGTGATATTAAAATAATTTCAAGAATTGTAACACTTATGAGAACTATACATACAAAGCCATATATGAGCCTTATTTTAATACTCTTTTGCCTTTTTTTCAATTCTTAGACCCCTTCCATCTATATCCGACTCCCCATACAGTCTCAATAAATTTAGGACTTGATGGATTGTCCTCTATCTTCCTCCGGAGCCTACGTATGTTCACATCGATTATCTTAGTATCACCTACATAGTCGTAACCCCACACCTGATCTAGCATTTCATCACGACTAAATGCCTTATAGGGGTTTTCCATAAACAACTTAATTATTTGGTATTCCTTTGGCGTTACATCTATCTCCATCTCATCTTTGAAAAATTTCTGAGAATAGTTGTCCAATTTAAAGGGGCCACTCCTTAAAACTTGATGTTCTACTTCCCCATCGAAGTCACTTTCCATTCTACGCGTCAATGCCTCTACACGTAGCACCAATTCCATGGGGTTAAATGGCTTGACTACATAATCATCTGCACCAAATTCAAGGCCCATTATCCTGTCCATATCTAAATTACGGGCTGTGAGCATAATTATACCGATGAGGGGAAATTCTTCCCTCAAAGTCCGACACACCTCAAAGCCATCCATACCTGGGAGCATTATATCCAATATTACAATATCAGGATATTTCTCTCTCACTATCTCTATGCCTTCCTCTCCAGTTCCAGCTTCAAATACCGTATATCCATTTCTCTCAAAATTTATCCTGATAAATCCCCTTATGGAGCTTTCATCCTCTACTATAAGTATTTTTTCTGCCATATCTCATCACTCCAACGATATTATAGCATATTATCTATCAAAGGTTCTAAACTCATAGCCCTCTTGTTTTAAATATTTGATTACCAAACGTAGAGATTGGGGCGTTGCCTTCTGACCAGCTCCATCGTGCATGAGCACCACCGAAAACTTATTCCCATTTAATGTCTCTTTAAAGTTTGCAAATAACTTCTCAGGTGTGGGGTTTTTCTCCACTGCGTCATTTGTCACCGCATTCCAGGTAATGTAGTTATATCCTTTTTTCAAAAGAGTGGCTTTAAAAGGCTCATACTGGGCACCAAAACCTCCCCCTGGCATCCGCATGTATTTCGGAGTATATTCATCCCCTATTATATCACTTAATATATTATCAGTCCTCTCTATCTCATCTATGAACATATCTATATTCGAATATAAAGCTTTATAATCATGAGAATAGCTGTGATTGGCAACTACATGTCCTTCATTTGCCTCCCTCTTTACAAGATCCCTGTTTTGCTCTGCTAAACTCCCTATTACAAAAAACGTGGCCTTAACCCCCTCTTCTTTCAAGATATCCAACACTTGAGGCGTCACATTTGCCGATGGACCATCATCAAATGTAAGATATACAATTTTTTTATCATTCAATTCTTCAGAAGATGGTATAAGATAGGGTGGCACCACAGAATTATATATGCTCTGAACTGTTTGAGCAGAAACCTTAGTAGCTTGTGCTTTGTCCATGCCCTCGACACTGTCATTAGTTTTCTCTTTTTTATCCCCATCTACCGTGCCAGCTTTTGACGGATCTGTCTTTTTAGTTCCATTTCCCTTATCATAAACAGAACTTTCTCTTTTTTTGAGAGAATCTACATCAGAATGTTCTCTCTTTTTAGGAGGTTGTATATCAGCATCCTCTTTTCCCATATCACTCTTACTTTTTCCCATATCCTTAGTTTTTAGACAAGTATCATCTTTTAAGTTGTCCCTACTCGCCACTTTCAAGTTGTCTTTTTCCTTCACATCCAGTTGTATTGGCTCATCTACAGTTATATGCATACCATGTCCTTTCGACACTATATTAAAAACAAATATGATAGCTACCATAAATATTGTCACAAATAGCGATATCAATACTACCTTTTTCTTCATATTTCGTTTCTTTTTAAACTGCGTATTATACAATGAAAAGTTCTTAAATATTTTCATAATCCAACCCCCTCATATACATTATACAAATTCTACATGTTGAATAGCTAACAAAATATTAAATAAAGATTACATTGTGGTTACATAGTAAAACACCAAGATATGGCTTTCCCCTCAGAAAATGTAGAATACTTTTCTCTCAAAATGCATTCAAAAAATACCCAATATTTACACTCCTTATATCATTATAGATTTCAGTTTTTGTAACTCTTGTGTAAGAATTATGTAAATACTTTCTAACCTCTAATAGCGAAGTTTGTAATATACTAGAAGTAACAACATATGGTCAAGCAATCAATAAGATATATAGTAGTGGCTATAAATTTGTATGTGAATTTATATATATTGATATATATATGTATTTGAATTTTATTTAAGAAGGTGAAAGAATTGAAGAATAGAAAAAAAGGGATTGGCATAATTTTTATGGTAATATGCCTATGTATAGGTGGGGTGTTTGCATGTACAAGCCACAAGGTGCAAACTGCAGAGGAAACATCTAACGAAAAAAAAGAGCTCATTAAACCTATTATAGAAGAGCCGGAAGAAGATACAGAGAAAAACGAATTAGACGGAATAGAGATAAAAGATGTAAAGGATATAAGCAATATACTCCTAATTGGATGTGATGCACGAAATACTGAGGAACCATCAAGATCTGACAGTATGATGATCCTCAGCATAGATAAGATACATGGGAAACTCAAACTCACATCTATAATGAGAGATACCTATGCTGATATACCAGAACATGGTCATCAAAAGCTAAACCATTCCTTCTTTTTCGGGGGACCTGAGCTTCTCATAGAGACAATTGAAAATAACTTCAAGATTGATATAGACCACTATGCTATAATCAATTTCTATGGATTTAAAGACTTGATAGATGCCATGGGCGGCTTAGAGATAGACATAAAAGAAGATGAAATATCACCATTGAATGATGTAATATCTGGCACTAAAAAAGAACTTGACGATATTGAAGGAATAGAAAAGGAAGCAATATTTATAGAAAATGCAGGTAAACAGACATTAAATGGCTTACAAACTCTAGCCTATGCCAGAGTACGCCATGTAGGCAACGGTGACTTTGATAGAATGGGGAGACAGAGACATATTATAGAACTGACCATGGATAAATTTAAATCTACACCCATAACTCAATATCCTAAAATAATCACCAAGTTTCTACCCTATATAGACACAGATATGGACTTCATAGACATTGTAAGTTATGGCTATGCTGTATATAATATGGATACCTTTACACCTGTACAGATGCAGATGCCTGTAAATGAACTGAGTAGAGGGATAATATTGGACAAAAAGGGCTGGGTTCTCATAATGGATCAGAGACAGAATATACAGATTTTGCATGACTTTATATATGAAGACAAAGAATACGATAAAACTCTAGTAGATGACAGCAATTTTGAAGAAGTGTTTGAAACTATTGTATCTAAAGAGAAACAAAATTAAATAGTAAATAACTAGCTATTTGTATATAATCTGGGGAGTTCTCCCCAAATTATATACTGAGCAAAAAAACTACCTACATCGTAGGTAGTTTTTTGGTGGAGCTAAGGGGGCTCGAACCCCTGACCTCCACACTGCCAGTGTGGCGCTCTCCCAACTGAGCTATAGCCCCGTGACGACATCATATATTATACATAATATATGTATGATTGTAAAGGGATATTTTTTGCAAAATATCCCCTTATATCAATATGCCTTCGCAAAATATACCATATGCTTTGCCTTTTCGCCACAGCATATACACTTATCGTCTATTTGTTCCTCTTCAAAGGGTATACACCTAGTCGTGGCTCCTGTCTCTTCCTTTATTTTGTCTTCGCACTCATTAGAACCACACCACATAGCCTTAACAAATCCTCTATTTACCCCTTCCTTAAATGTATCAATATCTTTAGCAGAAGTAGTCCTATCTTCACGCATTTTAAGGGCTTTATCTAAAAGACCACGTTGAACTTCATCAATAGCACTTAAAGTTTTATCCTCTAACTCACCCATGGGAACAAATGTCTTATCTAAATTATCTCGTCTTACGAGCACTACTTGATCATTTTCAATATCCCTAGGTCCTATCTCGATCCTTACTGGTACACCCTTGAGCTCCCACTCATTGAACTTCCAGCCAGGACTTTGAGTATCCCTATCATCTAACTCTACCCTAAGGCCTATTTCATTGAGCCTATCATATATATCTCTCGCCTTGTCTAGTACTCCTTCCTTATGCATAGCAATTGGCACAATTACAACTTGAACTGGTGCAACCTTCGGCGGAAGCACTAATCCCCTTTCATCTCCATGCACCATAATTATACCACCTATGAGACGTGTCGATACACCCCAAGAAGTCTGCCATACATATTTAAGTTGACCATCTTTATCTAGATACTGTATATCGAATACTTTAGCAAAATGCTGTGCTAAGTTGTGAGATGTCCCTGCCTGTAGTGCTTTACCATCTTGCATAAGCGCCTCTATAGTATATGTGTGCAATGCGCCGGCAAACTTCTCTTTTTCAGTCTTTTGGCCAGTTATAACTGGAATAGCGAGTACATTATAGGCAAATTCCCTATATACCTCAAGCATTCTCAGGGTCTCCTCTTGTGCCTCTTCTTCAGTTGCATGCACGGTATGGCCTTCCTGCCATAGAAATTCAGATGTCCGCAAAAAGGGACGAGTAGATTTCTCCCATCTCACCACATTACACCATTGATTGTATAATAAGGGGAGATCTCTATATGATTGTACCCATTTGGCATACATAGAACATATAATAGTCTCTGATGTGGGACGAACTACCAAAGGTTCAGCAAGCTCTTCATTACCTCCATGAGTAACCCAAGCTACCTCTGGAGCAAATCCTTCAACATGCTCCTCTTCTTTTTTCAAAAGACTCTCTGGTATGAGAAGGGGAAAATATGCGTTCTTATGTCCTGTAGCTCTAAACCTGTCATCTAATTCCCTCTGTATATTCTCCCAAATAGCATAGCCATAAGGCTTTATTACCATAAAACCTTTAACAGGAGAATAATCCACCAAATCTGCCTTTAATATGACATCTGTATACCATTGGGAAAAATCCTCTTCCTGGGTAGTTATATGGGCGACAAATTTTTGTTCTTCTTTTGACATATAAAATTACTCCTTTCAATATATGAATATGTTATAGATAGCTCATAAAAATAAAAAAGGCTCCCAATCCTATTAAAGGACGGAAGCTCCGTGGTACCACCTTTATGATTATATCAAAACATATAATATAATCACTCGTATTGTATAACGGCATGACCCGACAGCCTATACTTAATTACAGTCTGTAGCTCAAAGGCGGGTTCTGGCATACGTGGAAATCTTTCAGCCTAGGACTTCCTCTCTTTAGAGATACCATACTATTCCTCATCATAGCTTTTTTCCATTTTACCATCAATATCTGCTTTTTTCAACAGGCCCTGTTTTTTATTATCCTGTATAGTATAATATTCGTATATCAAATTGTCTAGCATTCTACTTACAACCAAAATATACTCTTTATTTGCTTTATACTTGATGGCCGTATTCAAATGACTCCTTACACACTCAATTTCCCGTTTTATATCTATTAAATCATGCATTCTCAACCACCCTGCACCTGTACTTGTCTTTCCTTCTGACACACTAACATATTATACTACAATCTTCTTATTTTTCATATGCTTTTTTAACATTTTTTATAAAAAAAGTTGATATTTAGTATCAAAAGGCAACTATATGCCTTAAATCTAAAGAATTCATACATGTTTTTCTAGGTAATCTATCATGTAATGGGATGCAACTCCTATAAAAAATCCAGTTATAACCGAGGTCAACATAAGTATGGGAAGATAGGTAAAAAATATGCCTATCGTATTATAAATTATAGAGGCTGTAGCTAGCTGTCCTAAATTATGAAATGCTGCCCCTGCGGTACTAACCCCCACAAGACTAAAATGTTTAGGATGCCTCTTAAGTATGCTCATAATGAACCAGCTCAATATCCCCCCTACCATGCTAAATAATATCCCCATGGGATTACCACTCAATAGGGAACCTAATAGTACTCTAATCCCCAACACAACAAATGCATGCTTTGCACTAAATACATACAAAGTGACAATTGTCATTATATTTGCCAACCCCAACTTTGCCCCTGGAGCAATTACCGGGAAAAAACCTTCAACATAGTGAAGCACAACGGCCTGTGCAGTGATGAGGGACAAAATAACCATATCTCTCGTATTCATATTCATAGATCGCTCCCTCAATAGGTTACATCATCCACCGGAGAGTCATCATCTCCTAGTATCTTTATAACCAACTTGTTGGGCAGGCAAACAATAGACTGTCCAGGATTATCTATTCTTCCCTGTTTAATACATAGTTTATCTGAGCAACTAGCTTCAATCACTCTGACCCCATCTTTGGCTATACTCACTATATTATACATCCCATTATCAGTATCTATACATAGCTCCTTCTCCTCCATATTGGGGGTAAGGCGTATCCTCTCTACCTCTTCTCCATCTAAGAGAATTACCACATTCCTCTCTCCTTCTACAGTAGCCATGGATTTCATCCCTATAAACCCTATAGACGCAAATACAGCTAGTAATATATATATAAATAGATCGCCTATCTTTAATTTCTTCACTTCTCTAATCTATACTCCTCACCTGTAATCTCTAGTATATTATCCATACCAGAAGATGTATATATTCTTTTGGTATTATCTATACAAATACCCTTACTTCCTTGTACATTTTGTAAAAATTTTAAACCTCTTTCCTGACCCATTATAAATAGGCAAGTAGACAGGGCATCAGCATCTATTGAATCCTTCGCTATAACCGTTGTCCCTATTAATCCCGAATCTGCAGGGTATCCAGTCCTTGGATCAAATATATGGTGGTATCGTATACCTGTCTTCTCATATACATCCTTGATATATCTCTCATAGTCGCCAGAACTCACTATAGAAGAATTAGATATACTGGCAATTGCCAAGTACTGTAGCTGAGTCTCCTCCTCCCTGGGATCGCGTACACCTATATTCCACGGAGTGCCATCTGGTTTATCTCCTATTACCGATATATTCCCTCCTAGATTTAAGAGCCCATGTCTTATACCACTTTTCTCCAATATGCGTACAACCTCATCTGCTGCATATCCCTTAGCAATAGCCCCCAAATCTATACCCATATCAGATCTATTCAAAAAAACCGTCTTATCTTCTCTATCGAGGATAACTTCAGTATAATCTACTAGAGACAGAGCTCTCTGTATTTCTTCCTCATCAGGCACCCTAGGATTATCGCCTGTGATGTCCCAGAGCTTAACTATCGGATATATAGTTATATCAAAAGCTCCATCTGACATATTGCAATACCAAAGTGCTCTTTCAATCACATAAAAAGTATCATCATGAACTTCTACAGGGGATTCTCCTGCATTTTTATTTATAAGAGCTACGTCGCTCGTATCTATCTCTGTACTCATATGGTTTTCTATCTCTTGTATTCGCTGAACCGCCTTGTCCAATATCTTTGGCGTATTTCTCCCACCATAAGCCGTTAAAGTTATATATGTGTTTAAGGCAAATATATTCTTGGTATACTCCTTCATACCAATTTGAGTACATCCCATTAGGCTCATGGATATAACTAGAAATATCACAATATATTTTTTTACCTTCATATAATCTATTTTATCACCTCGTGTACAACATTTCACTATATTATAACAATCAAAAGAGCAAAGGGCAATAGAATTGCACATTTTATAATTATTTAAGTTTGATACTAATAATCTAAATGACTTCAATTTATTTTTAATAGTATTTACTCATTTATTCTGAGAATATCATAACTACATATTGGCATAATAGATTATATGGAATATTAAGTTTTAATCCTAGATAAGTAGCAAAATTTTTCTTCTTTTTATCAATAAATGGTTGTAGCTCGACGAAAGATAGTATACAATAGAGCTAATTACATTGAGAAAGGCAGGTAAATGCCATGGATAATGAAAAAAATTTTGTATTATTTGCTGACGAAGATGGTTCTGAATACCCTATGGAGATCATAGATTTCTTTGAATACGATGGTGAAGAATTTGCCATGCTAATGGAGGCAGATGATGAACACGACGATGAGTGCTCTGAATGTGACTGCGATGAAAGAGATATCTATATAATGCAAGTTATAGAAGATGAAGAAGGAGAAGTATTTGTACCCGTCGATGATGACAAACTCGATGAGATAGTAGATGCACTAGAACAGTTCTTTAGCGAATATAATGATATTGAAGAAGAGTAAATGAAGAGGCAGGGAATCTCCTGCCTTTTCATTTGTAAATATATCGACTTGTAACGTTAGCAGTACTTCCCATATTTCCCTATCTCACCCTAAGTTTCCTATCTAACTCTAAATATAGTCCGCTCCACATTTCCCTCTATAAGATCCTTAAGCCTATATCTAGAATGGCCTATTATGACCGTAGTACCATATTGTATTGGCTCTGTCAAGAACTTAAGTTTTGCCTTCATGCCCTGTGAACCTTCTCTACTACTCCCTCTACAGTACTTTTCTAGCTCGCCTATTTTCCCCACAAGCTCATATACATCCTTACCTTCAACTGACTCTATGAGAGTAGAAGGATTATCTGGATCCTTCAGTATTCCTGGAGCAGATGTGAGCAATATTAAAAGGCGGGCCCTGACCAATACTGCTATCTGAGCAGCAGTCTCATCATTATCTACACATTCCACCACATCGCTATTATTTTGCTTTAGACCGTATAATTCCATCTTACGTATCTCTTCACTGCTCACTGAATCATTGTAATTAATTATGGGTATTGCATTTTGCTCAACTGAGCGCAATAGAAGCTCCCTTATAAACTCACGTTTCTCTGGATTGTTGAAATGTTGATGCTCTACTAATATCTGCCTAACCGAATATTGGGGCTTTATAAAACGCCTATAATTCTCCATAAGTATATTCTGCCCCTGTGCTGCATAATCAGCCTTTGTAAAATCATCCATTCCCTCAAGTTGCATACCGTTATTTCGCTTCATATAGTCTAAACGGCCGATCTCAACAGCGCCGGAGCTCACCCATATAAAATCAGGGGAAAGATCCATACCGAGTCTACTAAACACATTGTAGTCAATATCATGCTCATTTTTCCTAATGAGAGCCATAGAGCCTATCTTCCCAACAATCTCATGGTCAAATTTCAATTTTATCCACCTCATATGTATATTATTACTGTATGATTATACAACATATCATCAGAAGAATTCAAACTTTATAGATCTTAAAAACATATTTTCCAACACTTTCTGTGGATCCTGATTATCAAAGATTATAGAATGTACACCTCTACATATGGGAAGATCTACATTATATTTATCTGAAAGCACTACAAGAGCAGACGTGGTATCCACTCCCTCTGCAAGCTTTCCAAAGGGTTCACCCTTAACCCATGCTTCACCGAATTTTCTGTTATGACTATGGCTAGAAAATAAGGTAGCCTCATAATCACCTAAGTGACAGAGTCCATATGCTGTTATCTCATCTCCACCTGCAGCCACTATTAGCCTGGATATTTCTCTTGTACCCCTTGCCATCAATGCACCTTTTAGGCTAGTAAGACCTACACCATCTAACATACCAGCTGCAATCCCCATTACATTTTTTGCAGCAGCACCAATCTCATTGCCTATTAGATCTCGTCCATAATAAAACCGTATAAGTCGACTGGCCAAATTCTCCACTATCCACTTAGTCGTGTCTATATCAGCACAATCTATTACCATACAATTGGGCTTACCCTGTATAAAGTCCTGTACATGCCCTGGTCCTACCCATATTGCAGGATTTATATCGTAGCCTATCTCTTCTTTAAATACCTCTGTAAGACGCTTACCGCTCTTTGCCTCTAACCCCTTCATACATAATATTATAACCTTATCTGTAAGTCCTTCATAGTCTTTTAATTGTTTTGCCAATGAACGAAGACCTTGGGCACTTATGGAAATTATAATTATATCTCCATAGGCCACTGCCCGACTTAGAGAGTCTGAGAGTCCTATCTCATCTGGAAGTTTAAGATAATCATTAGCCCTATGTCTTTTCAATCTCTCAAGGGATTTAGACCCTTGTCTACCCCACACAAGTACATCATGACCTATACTATTACAATACCACGCCAAGAAACTCCCCCATCTACCACAACCCAAAACTGAAATTCGCATATAAATCCCTTCCTATTTTGAATATATTTTAATTATATCAAAACATCTGTCAAAGACAATCTATAAATAAAAGAGGTCCTCCTAGCATAATTGAACTAAGAGAACCTTCTCTGCAATCTATTTTTCAAGCTTGCCCTCTATTAAGAGCTCTAAATCATTTAGCATGTTCTTGACCTGTTTTTGTGATATTACAAATTCAGCTTTGCCACCCCTTACAACTAGATAAAAATCATTGTCATAAGGAACATAATCTACATGGACTTCCCTTTCTTCTCCCTTGTTTAAAAAGAAAGTAGTCTTTACTTCTGGTTCAGCATCAGGTTCTTGATTATTTTCTGCATCCACTATAAGACCTATTAAACTCTGATAGTACACTTTAAAGGAGTCTTCCTCTACTTCCTTACCATCTACTTTATAGGTAGTTATGACCTCATCTTCTTCATCTTCCTCTTCTGCCTCCTGGGTAGTCCGTGTAAGGGTCAGAGTATGGGACTTCCCATCTCCCTCTACCAGTACCTTATCCACATCATCTATATTGACTATATATGCAAACTTTTCTACTAGTTCAAAGGGCTGTACATCCATAAACTCCAATTTACTCTTCTCTATAGTATATATAGAATCAGAATCATCAGTCTTAAAATATACTGCCTCATCGTCATATTCTTTTCCAATATATATATGGAGCTTAGTTTCACTATCTTCTATTACAAATTCACCCTCTGGTTCCTCCAACCCATATTTAGATAAGTCCTCCGGTTCATCATCTATAAAGTCTTTTATCGATAGAGAAGGAATTCCCTCTAAAAACTCGGACATCTTACCACTATCTATACCCATGGGTTGGTTGTAGGGCGCGGTCATCTTCCAAAGCCCAAGTCCGAAACTAGCTTCCTTATCATTTTGCTTTTCATTTGTCTTTATCTCAATAGGACGCCCATCCTTTTTATCTATTTTGAGGTAGGTAAGTTCTGGTAACTCTATCTCGGGTAATTTCTTTTCCCTTATGTCAGATAGAGAATAACTAAAATGCTCCCCATGGTTCGTCCACACAGTATATACCTTTGGATCATTCTCTACCATGAGATAATAGGTGCTTCCCACGGGTGTCTCATCTCCAAGATAGAATATCCGTTTCTCACCATCTTCCAATTCACACTCTGCTATGCTCTTAGGATTCTCTAATCCATAATCACTAAGATCTTCTGGAGCCTCCTCCACTATCTCTTCTGCATATAGATTCGCAAAACTATAGGCCAAATCATCGATTGCCGTCTCATCAAGGGTAATTTCAAAGGGATAGTCAACCTTCCACCCTTCACCGTCCTTAGTAAGAGTAAGTGTCCCTTCAGATGTCTTAATTGTCATCTTAGTTAGTTTTTCTTTGTCAAATTTAGACAACTCTATTGTCTCCTCGGAAGAGTCTTCCTCTTCGTCTTGTGGTCTACTGTCTATAAAATAATATGCTCCAATTAAAATTCCCAAGATGACCGCCAAAATTATGATATTTTTGGACTTCTTCATAGATGTCTCCTCCTCGACCATACAATAATACCCATTATAAGCACTATGGCAGGAATGACTAACACAACTACTATTGACGCTATGAAAGACTGCTGACTAGTCATATTAAGTCGTTGAAGCATTAAACTCTTAGGCCTTATGGAGATGCTCTCCTCCTCATCCCGTAGCCAGTTAAAACTATTTAAGAGAAAATTCATATTGCCAGGTATCTGTGTAGCAAATTGTCCATCAATAAAAGCCGAGTTTCCAACAACCACTAATTTAGTAGGTTCTGCCTCATAGTCAACCGGTTTATCTGTAATAGCTACTGCTATATTAAAAGTTCCAGATATATCATCTGAACCCTTCTCTAAAGTCTGATCCTCAAAATCCGTCTTGAGCCAAGCCTCCTCTGACGTGGTAAGAAGCGGTTCTATCTCAAGGGATCGTCGCTTAACATCTAATTCCTCTATGGGCTGCACTGCAGGCGTCAACACATACATATCATTTGAGCTTATAGGGCTTACTATATCATGGCTTTCCAATTTAGGAACCAAATATAGAGGATTGCTCACATAGTGGCCCTTATCCTTTTCTATTATCAGACCCTTCTGTAGACCAACGCCATAGCTTTTCAATATGGATTCAAAATTTGGTACCTCATCATTTGTAATATCCATAAGAAACACTGCCCTACCTGAATTTTCGAGATAATCTCTTATCTTTGCCTCCTCTTCCTCCGACAAATCCCGTCCAGGAGAAGAAATGAGTAATATATCAGCATCTTCGGGTACAGCGTCTTGTGTTACAAGGTTTAAATCTTCTACATCGTAGTTTTCATTTTCTAGCTGTGTTCGTACATCATAGGGCACTCCAAGCTCACCGTGTCCTTGCAGGACATATATAGTCGGATTTTTATCAGATGTCACATACATTATGCCACTTGTAACCCTCTGTTCAACCGCCAATGATTCAATCTGGGGCGTATAGTCCTGGTAACTATAGTTATAGAGATCATAATTGTTTATTACCTTTGTCTTCCCTTCACTCGTTACAATTAAACTTCCCTGTCCAAGCCCTTGTCCATCTTCATCAAATTGTTTTACAAACCCTGGATTTCTTACAGGATCCACATATTCTAATTTTACCTTATCTGAATATGAGGTATATCTGTCCAATATCTCATCTATCACTGTATTTTCCCTACCTGCTTCATATAGGGCTATAATCTTCACTTCTTGATCGAGATTATCTAAAACCTTATAAGTTTGATCAGATATTGAATACATCTGATTAGCAGTAAGATCCCATTTTAGAGGGATCTGATCAACTACAAGATTTATCACTATCAATATGGCAATTACTACCGCTATCACAATTGAAGAATAACCACCATATCTAACTTTTTTATCGCTAAACAACTGTTCAATCTTTTTCACATCCATCCCCCCTTAGATCCATCTTCTCTTATCTATTCCCCTCACTGTAAGGAATAAAAATGCAAATGAAAAAGTAATATAATATATTATGGGGCTTAAACTGAGTACCCCCATGGCAAATCCCTCATATCTTTGTAGCAGAGAAAACCATCCGAAAAAATTGATTATAAATGCATCATATACAGATTGATTTACAAAGTACACAATGGCTATTATAGCTCCTCCAATAATTGCAGTTGTTATGCTCACAGTTCTATTTTTAGTTGCAGAATGAACAAATAGTGTAATGATTGCCACTATTGCCCCTGCAAATATAATACCAGAGACTGTGCCTGTGGGTAACCCTTGTTGTATGGCATCAAGAAGCCATATAAAAAGCAGTACCCCAAAAGTGACAACTGCAGATATAACCTGATTATCAGTTTTCGACGATACAAATAGCCCTATAGATATGAAAGCACACCCAAGGAGAAAAAAACCAATGTATCCCCCTATTATCTTTGCCACAGCTAGCTTACCAAAGAAACTCAGTATTATGGGATATATACAGGTGATAAGTAATGTAAGGGCAAACACCCCCACGGCAGCAAAATACTTACCAAGCACTATATCCCAAATGCTCAATGGACTTGTCAAAAGGAGTTGATCTGTCTTTTGTTTTTGTTCTTCCGACATGAGCCTCATTGTAAGCACCGGCACTAGAAATAGGAATATAAAGTTTATACTAGACAACACCTTATTATAGTCAGGACTCCCTGTATATAGATTATATAAAGACACAAAAATACCCGATAATATTAAGAAAAATCCCATAAATATATAACCTGTAAGGGATGAAAAATATGTCTTCATTTCCTTTTTTAGTACAGCAAACATATTCTACGATACCTCCCCTTCCTCTGTTGTGACATGCAAGAATATATCCTCTAAAGTAAGATCGATGGGCTTCATCATCATCAAAGGATAACCTGCTTCACTTAGCCTATTAAAGATAGGTTTTCTTATGTCGATATCCTTATCGGCCTCAACCACTACATCTACCGTATCTGGCTCTCGTGAACCTTGACTATTAACTTGCCTAACCCCCGATATATCACCGAGTAATTTTAATACTCGTTTTTCTGGGCCAGCCACTCTCAACATGAGTTTGCTACTATCACCTATACGTCTCGACAAGTTTTCTGGGGTATCGCTTGCAACAATTTTTCCCTTGTCTATTATTATGACCCTATCACATACTGCGCTTACCTCCGGCAATATATGTGAGCTAAGTATTACTGTATGGTCTTGCCCTAAATCCTTTATAAGATTTCGTATCTCTATTATCTGTTTAGGATCTAGACCTACAGTAGGCTCGTCCAACACGAGAACTTTCGGATTCCCAAGTATAGCTTGTGCAAGACCAACACGCTGCCTATAACCCTTTGAAAGATTTCTTATCAATCTTTCTTTGACATTGTCTATTCTAATTAAATTCATAGCTCTTTCTATATCTTCTGTTCTATCTTCCTTGTCCATACCTTTGATCTCGCTTACAAAATCTAAATATTCTAACACCGTCATGTCGCCATATAATGGTGGTAACTCAGGCAGATACCCTATGCGACTTTTTACCTCTTCGGGATCATCTAATATATCATATCCATCAACTTTTACAGAACCCTCTGTCGCAGAAATATAACCAGTTATTATATTCATAACTGTAGATTTACCTGCACCATTAGGCCCTAGAAAGCCTAGTATCTCACCTTTTTCCACGACGAATGAAGCATTATTCACTGCCACATGATCGCCGTATTTTTTTGTCAAATTCTCAACCTGTATCAAAATTCTCCCTCCTTAATAGTAATTAGCCAAATTTAAGTTTAAAACGTATGAGCTTAACTAATTACATCAATTATATTAAAACATATTTGGCATCAATTATAATCAGTCTATACCTCAATGTTTTGGTCTGCCTCTAATTATAACATCTACCTATAGATTATAGCAAAAAGATTTGAATAATTTGTGAATAAATTTTAAATTTTATCCTACACAGTAGCCATTACCTCCCTACCGTATTTTATATTCTACATAGAAAAGCTTTTCCCTTCTTATTATTAACTTAAGCTCTGACTTTGGCTCCGTTGCCTAAACTGCAATGGTGAATAGCCTGTAAGTTCTTTAAACACTCTGCCAAAGTGGGATATACTGGTATACCCCACTTGATGACAAATATCCATTACTTTATTGTCAGTTGACAAGAGTAAAGATTGTGCTTCCCTTATCCGAACACTATTTAAATATTCAATAAATGTAAAACCCGTTCCCTGCTTAAATATTCTACTTAAATAGCTAGAACTCATATTAAATTTTTGTGCAGTCCCCGTAAGTGTCAAATCATTCCTATAATTAGAATTTATGTATTTAACTATATTTGATACTTTTCTATGCATCAAAGTAGGATGTATAAATGGTCTACCTTTACCATTTTTGCATACATGCCTACTTATGTATATCAAAAATTGTACAAGTAATGCACGGACATATGCCTTATATGCTGGTTGCCTTTTCCTGATCTCATAACATATATTCCCTAATAATTTCTCGATCTGCTCTTGTTGTGGTAGTGTGAAACGAATTATATTTATATCTCTCTCAAATGGCCTGAGCAATATATCTCTTTCTTCTCCTCCGTGATTTAAAAATTCCTCTCTAAAGTTTATTACTATCCTCTCATGTTGAGACTCACCACAGCTTGCCGTCTTATGCAAATCTCCCCTCTTTATTAAGACTAAGTCCTTCTCCATAACCTGAAAAGTTCTATCCTTTATAAAATAATATCGTTGACCTGATATCAGATAGTAAAGCTCATAGCTATTATGAAAATGTTTATAAGCCATACTAGAGGGACCATCCTGTCTTATATGAGATATATAAAAAGGATCATCCTCTTTTCCATATTGTAATATAGTCTCCCTCACATAATCACCCCTCTATAATTTTATATCAAATTATGCATAGTTTCAATCAAAAACGACAAAAAATGTGCTGATTTTAACTTGAATCTAGTATATACTTTTATATAGCAATCAAATTTAAGGGGGAATTATAATGACGCATAAAAAGAAATATGCACAAGTTGGAATAGGAGGCAGAGCTCGGTTTTTTTATGAGGCCATCGCTAGGGACTTTAGCGATACATCTGAGCTTATCGCTTTTTGTGATATTAACCAAACACGAATGAACTATGCAAACAAAATACTACACGAAAAATATGATTATAAACCCATACCCACATATACCTGTGACAAATTTGACGAAATGATAAAAAAAGAGAAACCTGATACTATAATAGTCACATCCATAGATCGGACCCATCACACCTATATAATAAGAGCCATGGAACTAGGCTGTGATGTAATTACTGAAAAACCTATGACAGTAGATGAAGAAAAAGCTCAAGAAATATTAGACGCCATTGAGCGTACAGGGAAAGAACTGAGAGTTACATTTAATTATCGCTATGCACCTCACAATACCAAAGTAAGAGAACTAATAATGAACGATACAATTGGAGAGATATATTCAGTTCACTTTGAATGGCTCCTTAATACAAAACATGGAGCAGACTACTTCAGGCGCTGGCATAGGGATAAGAGAAATAGTGGTGGCCTTCTAGTCCATAAAGCTACCCACCACTTCGATTTGGTAAACTTTTGGTTAAATACCCAACCCGAAACTGTTTTTGCCATGGGGGACCTTAGATTCTATGGTAGAGAAAATGCGGAAAAACGAGGTATAACTGACTTCTACTATAGAGCACATGGCAGTGAAATTGCCAAAGATGATCCCTTTGCTATACAATTAGAAGATAATGAAACTCTTAAAGCACTATATCTAGATGCTGAAAAAGAAGACGGCTATTTAAGAGATCAAAGTGTCTTTGGCGATGGCATCAGTATAGAAGATACAATGGGTGTACTAGTAAAATACAAAAACAAGGCTATACTTACCTATTCATTGAATGCCTATATGCCGTGGGAAGGATTTAGAGTGGCTTTCAATGGAAGCAAAGGCAGAATACAAGTCTCAGTAATTGAAAGTGCATATATAAATGCTGGCGGTAAATTAAATGCAGAAGGAGCTGTTGAAGAGAAAAGAATCACAGTTTTCCCCATGTTCGGTGAACCATACGATGTGCCAATAGATGAGGCAGAAGGTGGACATGGAGGAGGAGATCCAATCTTATTAAACGATCTCTTTGGTACACCTTCACCGGATCCATATAATAGAGCTGCTTCCCATGAAGACGGAGCCATGTCTATATTGACAGGTATAGCTGCCAATAAGTCGATTGCAGCAGGTATTCCAATCAAGATAGACAATCTCATTGACTTATAAATTTATACGGTAACACCGTAAAGCACCAATATTGATATCAATATTGGTGCTTTATTTTTATATATTTATAAATAAAGTCTCAAGTTTTATAAAACTGTATCAAACGGTAAATGATTAACTGTTTACAGATTAGTGGCTATAACCATTGATTTTTGAAGGAACGTATTATAAATGTTTGACTTCTCTACACTTTCCTCCTTGACAAAATAATTATTAGCAATTTTAAAAACCTACAGCACTATCCAGAGAAATTTTCAGAGGTCTGTATCACATATGTTTGACTTCTCTACACACATATGTTTGACTTCTCTACAAAATGCAAAGGTTTGAAAAAATCAAGTATATTGACAATAATTTTATAATACTATAAAATTAAATGGAAACAGACAACCTAGCAAGATACCCAGCCTATACATAGCTCTATTCACATATTCACTCTATCTGCACCAAATTCTCTTAATTCTTTATATTGAGGTGTTTTTTATGAAGGCCAGGCCATTGACCGTTCCCCACGAAGACTTTTATATAGAAAACTTAAAGAGAACTACCGAATATAATATGTATAACTATCATCTACATCAAGAATTCGAAATTTATTATCTAGTGAGTGGGGAAAGAAAATACTTTATAGATGACAATGTCTATACAGTTCAAGCTGGAAACTTAGTCTTAATAGATGCCAATGAAATACATAAGACAGGTAGCATTGGTGCTCAACATCATGAAAGAACAGTAATATATTTTAATTATTCATTTTTAAAAGAACTCTATCCCCATATTTCTAATTTAAATTTGCTATCTTGTTTCCAATCTGAATATAGAGTTCTACCCCTATCCTTAAAATACAAGCATAGCACTGAAGACATCTTAAACAAAATGATTTCAATATCTGATTTTAAAAATCATCTATTGGAACCTCGTAAAAGATTTTATATTCAACTACTACTCTGCGAATTATTGGTATTGATAAATAACTTTATAGACAAATTAGAAGAAAAAGAATATTATTATTCTCAGCTCATGCACCCTAAGATAACTCAAATAATCAAATACATAAATGGAAATTATAACAAGAGTATTACTCTTTCAGACATGTCTGAAAAATTCTACATAAGTCCATCCTACCTAAGTAAACTTTTTAAGGATACGACAAATTTTACCTTTACTGAATATCTAAATAGTGTTCGGATCAAAAATGCAAAGATCCTATTGACAAAACCTAATTATCGCATAATAGATGTAGCTCAAAAGGTAGGATTCAACAATAATACCCACTTTACTAGGGTTTTCAAAGATATAACTGGTATGTCCCCTACAAATTATAAAAAACTACTGAAGACATAGATATCAATTTCTTTGTGAAAAAACAGAATATTAAAAAGTAATGAAATTGTTCTATTTGTAGCAAAGTAGAGTAAATAGGGCCGGGTATACCCGGCCCTACAACCTTTAATTAGTTCTGCGTTTTTCTTTTGTAAATACAACCGTTAAGAGTATAACTAATACACCCAGCACAGAGGTAATAAGTATTGCATTGGAGTAAAATGGGTGCCCCCAATTTGACCTGTCTTAGGAAGAGTGTGTATACCAACACTCAAATCCTCATCACTATCCAAATCATTAACCTTCGACTCTTCTGGGTCCCCTGATTTTTCTGCTTCTTTCGGATCTTTTGGAACCCCACCGAATCTATCGTACATAGACAAAACACCCCTTTTCTCTTTAATAAACTTATAAAATTTCTTTTTTATCAATATTTTCTGTCACAACTTGCTCTGTAGAAGCATTCTCCACCTCTACATTAGTAAGTGTTAAATCTCTTACATTGTTAAAATAGAAACCATGTCTAGCCATAGGTTCTATGAAATCCATCATTGCAGGATAGCCAGGCTTAGCATCCATAGCGAGATGTACATATACATTTTTCATACATATCTCTTCTATCTTCTGCTCCGGCAGTCCATATATGAAACCGGCTGCAATCTGTGCATCTATGCATTTAATATCATCAATATATATCCTCTTTATAGACGGGGTTCCCTCGTCAACAGGAAGTTTTTCTTTACTCCACACATATTCTGTATGCCCATCACTATCGCAATTATAAAAGGCATTTATGACAAATGGGGTCAAAACTCTGGTCATACGTATGTTTTTTACATATAATCGATCTATTATTCCCGTACCTCCCCTACCTCTCCTTGTCTTTATCCTTATCCCTCTGTCTGTATTTTCAAATAGACAATTCTCTACACTTATACTTTCAACACCACCAGACATTTCACTGCCTATGACCACAGCTCCATGTCCATATTTCATATAGCAATTTCGTATAAAGATATCTTTAGATGGTAAATTCCTATAGTCGACAGACTCCCGCTTCCCAGACTTTATAGCAATACAATCATCGCCCACAGAAAATACTACACCTGTGACTAAGACATTACTGCAAGACTCTGGATTGATACCATCTGTATTAGGTGAATCTTTTGGATTCTCAATATTCAAATTTATAAATTTTAAATTTTTACTCTTATATGGATGTATTGTCCATGAAGGTGAATTGCGAATAGATAGGCCTTCACATACTACATCCCTACATCTGTTTAGAAAAATCAATCTAGGCCTCCACGCGATTCTCTTTATCTTAGATTTGTACCACCAAGTATCAAAATCTGCATTCCCATCTATAATACCTTCTCCTATTATATTTACATTTTCAATATTTATCCCATTTATCAAACTGGCAAAGGTATTAGAAGGATTACCCTCCCATGTCCCTATATCATATTTTTTCATTCCATCTAGGCTCTCTAATATACCTGGCAATATGGGATATTGTTCCCTTTCTTTTGTTCCAAGCAATACGCTCCCCTTCTGTAGATAGAAGGTCATATTGCTCTTTAAAAATATGGCTGTAGTTAAATACACTCCCTCAGGAATCATTACTATTCCATTTTTAGGACAGGCAGCAATTGCCGCCTGTATTGCTTGTGTATCTATTGTATTGCCATCACCCTTAGCACCAAAATCTTTGACATTTAAAACTGCTGTCTCTAACTGTGTCTTAACCTCTATCTCTTTACTCCGTTTCCCAGTATAGCTGTCTTTAATAAAAACTTTATATATTGTATCAGGCTGCAAATTCCCGATCGTACATATGTTCTTGTCAGTAGTCAATATAACTCTATCATTCAAATATACATCTACACTACTGCTATTAAAAAAACAATTTTTATTTATAATCTCAAATGAAATGGTCCTTGCCGTCACTGAAATAACATTTAAAGTCAAAATGAATACCACTCCCATATCATAATATTGGCGTTTATCCTTTAATTCCTGTTGTCGTAATCCCTTCAATAAAATATTTTTGTGCCGAAAAAAATAGTATAATTGAAGGAAGTAAAGCTATTATAGACATGGCTATAACTTGGTTCCATTCAAATGTACCAGATGTTGCGTCTATACACATTTTCAGCGCAATTGATACAGGATATTTCTCCACGCTTGATATATATATTAGTGGCCCCATAAAATCATTCATTGTCCACATAAATTGGAATAAAGCAACCGATACCAATGCTGGTTTCATCAGGGGCAACAAAATCCATATAAAAATTTCAAATGAATTACAACCATCCACTATTGCCGATTCATCCAACTCTTTGGGAATTCCCCTAAAAAATTGTATAAGCATAAATACAAAAAATCCGTCTACTGCAAATGCTGAACCCAAAAACAAAGAGGCATGTGTGTCTAATAATTTGAACTTTTTCCACAATAGGTACGTTGGAATCCTAAGTACTACCTGGGGTAGTAATAGAGTGGAAATCAACAGTCCAAATATCTGCTTTTTAAAAGGAAAGTCAAACCTGGCAAACCCATATGCTGTCAATGAACACGAAATCACGGTAAATATAACTTTGGGAATTAATATTTTAAAAGAATTCGTAAAATATGTTCCAAATGTATACTCAGTCCCCGTCTTCCATCCTTTGATATAGGGGGTAAAATCGAATCTCTTAGGTATTATACCAATAGATGTAAATATCTCACTATTAGTCTTAAATGAGGCACCTATCAACCATAACATAGGATACAACATGATAATAGCCCCAATGACTAAAATAGTATACCTAATACCTGCATTCACTCTATGTTTTCGTCTGAGTTTCGCATGTTGTTCTCTAGCCTTTGTCTCGAGTGCCATACGTTCCATATCCACTGTCTCTGCCATATCTATTTACCCCCTTCTCCTACATCAGAATAAAATACCCAATAATCAGAAGATTTAAATATAAGTAATGTAAATATCATTATAATTACAAATAAGACCCATGAAAGTGCACTTCCATATCCCATATTATAATATTGAAATGACTGATCGTATATATATACTGGTAGTAAATAAGTTGCCTTAAGTGGGCCTCCACCTGTAATCAAATATGGCGCATTAAATTCTTGGAATGCCTGTATAAGTTGCATTACAAAATTAAAAAAGATCACAGGGGTCAATAAAGGGACTGTTATCTTTCTAAAGACTGTGAATTTATTTGCTCCATCTACTGCAGCAGCATCATATAGATCTTGGGGTATATCCTGCAACGCTGCCAAGAATATTACCATTGCTGAACCAAATTGCCATATTCTCAATATAGTCAAAGTAAATAGTGCCGGCCCCGGCGTTCCAAACCAATTGACAGGTCCAGCCCCAAATAATCCTATGACCTGATTTACAAGACCACCAGATGCTGAGAATAAAAATCTCCACAATACTGCAATTGCAACATTCCCACCCAATATCGAAGGGATGTAGTAGGCCGTTCTAAAAAAATTGATACCCTTCAAATTAAAATTCAATATAAAGGCTATAAGTAGTGCAAATATTAATTTTAAAGGTACTGTCATCACTACATACTTAAAAGTTACTAATAATGAGTTTTTAAAGTCCTGATCCTTTGTAAACATCTTTACATAGTTCCTAAGACCTACAAATTTAGGAGGGTTTAAAATATCATATTTGGTAAAACTCAATACAAAAGAGGCTACAAAGGGATATAATGTAAAGACTAAAAAACCTATAAGCCAGGGTGTTATATATAGAAGACCTCTATAATCAGAACGCTTTTTATTCATATCTATCCCCCTTATAAGGTCAGCTTAGAGGAGAGAACATGAAATTTCTCCCCTCTAAGCATCAACCATAACTATATTTTATTCTTCTAATATCTCTTCAAGTGCTTCAGAAACTGATTCATACATATGCTCAGCTGCAGCGTCAACATCTAATTCACCAAATCCTAATTTATCAATTGTATCCTGATATATGTCCTTCAATAGAGTATGTTCAAAGTATGGTCCAAATCCAAGTCCCATATTGTCTAGAACTAGTTTTGTTCCTTCATACTCTAATCCTTCAAGCCCCTCATCTTCTAGTACTTTTAAACCTGATTCGCTTACAGGAACACCTCTAGTGGTTCCTAGAGCTTTTACTCCTTCTGGTTCATTTAATAAGAAGTTGAGAACATCTGCTGCTACTTCTGGGTATTCAGTATCTTTATTTATTGCAAATAACATAGATGGTTTTACAACCCAACCATTGCTCTTTGCATCAGATGGCAAAGGCAACTCACCTAATACCAGTTCTTGATCTTTCTCCTCTAACGGTTGAGCATATTTTCCTACAGAACTAGTCCACTCAAAAACTCCTGCATATTTACCCTCAATCCAATTTGGCAATTCATGAAGAGGAATATCTCCTCCTTCACCTGCACGCTCTTTAGCGCCAGGTATTACCCCTTTATCCATGAAATCCTGGTAAAGTTGTAAACCCATTTTGATATCATCTTCTGTAAATTGTAAATTACCTGCATCATCTAGAAATGGTTTTCCTGTCTGTTGTTCTACATAGACTATGGCTAGAATCCATGCACTATAGGAATCTAGATCTAATGGATAATAACCCTCTTCGTCAAATTTTTCTGCTACAGTGTATAAATCGTCCCATGTCTTAGGTAGCTCTGCTCCAAATTTATCGTATGTTGTCTTGTTATAATAGAGACATCTTCCGGTTAAAGAGATAGGTATCCCATTTAACTTACCATTGACTGTTGCAAAATCTAATATATCATCTGAAAAGTTTTCTAAGCCCAATTCTGATGATAATTCATTTAAGTCGTAGAAACCTTCACCGTCTTTAGAAAAGATAGTTAGCCAGTTCCAATTTATTTGCATTATATCTGGCGCAGTTCCTCCTGAGAGTTGAGTTGTAATCTTCTCTTGGTGGCCATCCCAGCCAGAATACTCGGCCTTAATGTTTACATTATCATGGAGTTCTTCGTATTTTTCGATAGCTTCAATAGTGGCTTCATGTCGCTCATCTCCACCCCACCAAGAAAATCGAAGTGTTATCTCTTCTTTATCGGCACCGTCGTCTTCATCTGCTTGCTTTTCATCCGGTTCTTCAACCTGATCATCTTCCCCTGTTCCAGCCGGTCCTTCTGAATCACCACCACACGCTGTCAAGAATGCAGTCATTATTAGTATGCATACTAATAATAAAGAAATACGCTTTTTCATAAATATACTCCCCCTTAAAATGTTTGAATTGTTATTTAAAGGAATTTTTAAAATGCCACAATATTATCGAATTACCACCTTCCTCTTGAATTTGACTTGACATACTATTAAACGACATTTACGACTTGTATAGATTTGTATATATCTTTGCTGTATATTCATTGTACTAAAGGCCATTGCAGGAATCTTTACATATATTGTTGCCTTTTCACGTGTTTGTACATATTTTGATATATAATAACTAAAGTAGCTGTAATTTTCATACAGCTACTTTAGTTATTATATCTATTTTTTATAGTGCCATTTTACTCCTTTAGGCGTGTCTTCAAGCACTATACCCATATCATTTAACTTATCCCTTATACTATCAGCTAGAACCCAATTTTTCTCCTCCCTAGCCTTCTGTCGCTTTTGTATTAAAGTCTCAATTTCTTCTGTCCCTTGGCGCTGCGCTTCTTTCTGCAAAAGCCCCATAATACCTGTCAATTTCATAAGTTCATCATAGCTTACCTCAACTATTTGCCTAGAGCTCTCATCATCTAAAACCCTATTCATATCCCTCACCATATCAAATATGGCTGCCAAGGCATCTGCAGTATTTATATCATCCTCCATAGCATGTTCAAATTGCAGCCTATATTCACCTATACGTTCCTTAAGATCCTGTTCTTCTTGGGTCATCTCCCTAGCTTCTGTAATGCTTACAAGATACTCTAAATTACCCTTTGCATTATATAGTCTCTCTAGAGCACTCTCCGCCTGCTTTAAGAGTTCTTCACTGAAATTTATGGGATTTCTATAGTGGGCAGAGAGCATAAAAAGCCTTACCACCTCTAAATCAAATTCCTTTGACAACTCTCTTACGGTAAAAAAATTACCTAATGATTTAGACATCTTTTTATTATCTATATTTATATATCCATTGTGGATCCAGTACCTTGCAAATGGTTTACCTGTGGCTCCCTCACTTTGGGCAATCTCATTTTCATGGTGGGGGAATATGAGATCCTGACCACCCGAGTGTATGTCTATAGTCTCACCTAGATATTTCATAGACATTACAGAGCATTCAATATGCCATCCGGGCCTACCCTTTCCCCATGGACTTTCCCAAGCAGGCTCACCGGGTTTCTGCCTCTTCCACAATACAAAATCCATGGGATTTTTCTTGTGCACATCTACATCTATTCGTGCGCCGGCTTCTAAGTCATCTAAGCTCTGCCTAGAAAGTTTACCATATTGGGGGAAGGCAGATGTATCAAAGTACACATTTCCATCTACATTATATGCCATCCCCCTATCAATGAGCCTTTGGATAAAGGCTACCATATCATCTATATGCTCTGTAGCTCGAGGATGATGAGTTGCCCTCTTGATACCAAGTGCATCTGCATCCTTAAAATATTCTTCTATAAATCTATCCCCTAGTTTAGAGACTTCTATACCCTCTTCATTTGACCTCTTTATCATCTTGTCATCTATATCTGTAAAATTTTGTACATACTTCACTGTATATCCCTTGTATTCAAAATATCGCCTCAAGGTATCAAATATTATAAATGGCCTAGCATTTCCCACATGAAAATAATCATATACAGTTGGACCACATGAATATATGCGTACCTCTCCTTCTTTCAGAGGAATAAACTCTTCCTTTTTCCTAGTCAATGTATTATATAATTTCATCTCTTCTGTGCACCCTCCAATTCTTTAATGCGCTTCTCAAGGCATACTATTCTATCGTATAAGAGCTTTATCTGATCCTCAACTGGATCAGGGAGTCTTATCTGATCTAGATCTATCTCATCATCACATATCCTCTTGTTATCCTTTTTAACTATATGGGCAGGAACTCCTACGGCAGTAGAATTCGGCGGAATTTCCTTTAGCACCACTGCATTTGCTCCAATCTTTGAATTATCTCCCACCTTAAAGGGGCCCAACACTTTAGCACCACTGCTTATAACTACATTATTCCCTATAGTGGGATGTCTCTTGCCCACATCTTTTCCAGTGCCACCAAGTGTGGCTCCTTGATATATTGTTACATTATCTCCTATCTCCGTAGTCTCCCCTATTACGACACCCATTCCATGATCTATGAACAGACCCTCACCGATCTTCGCCCCAGGGTGTATCTCTATGCCCGTTATAAATCTATTTATTTGAGATATGACCCTTGCAAAGAACTTAAATCCCTTTTTATAAAACCAATGGGCCAACCTATGGAGAATAACTGCATGGAAACCTGGATAGCAAAGAACAACCTCAAAAACATTCCTAGCAGCTGGATCCCTTTCCAAAACTGCCTTTACATCTTTTCTTAATCCTGTAAACATACCCCCTCTGCACCTCCTGCTATTGTACATATTAAAAAACCTACGTATCTGATATATTCAGAGACGTAGGTACGCGGTTCCACACTGATTGGGTATAATACCCCTCTTAAAAATATAACGTAGAACTCTACGGCCCTCCCTACTCGATATTCAAGAGGACAGCTCCCGAATGCACTTCGAACAGGTCACTACTAAGGGCTACTCTCAGCCGATGATTGCCCCTCTCTGTTGGCGTCACTTGTTCTACTCTTTCGTTCATAGCCTTTATATATCGGTTTTAGTTCATTATATTATAGTCTATACTAGAATGTCAATTATGTGCTTTTACTTCAGCCTTTGTAAGATGGGTATCAATCATCCCCTAAAGATGCCATTATCTCCATAAAGGCGCCATTATCCCCTTCGGTAGGCCTCTATGTAGCCCAGGCAGAACTCATCTTGCCCACTTAAAAGTTTCGCTGCATAATACAGCTGCATCATGTCCTCATCAAGGGGATCTAATATAGCTGCATCTAAACCTGCATTTATGGCCAACACAAGGAAGGCCCTATTTATTATCTTTCTAGCTGGAAGCCCAAAGGATATATTGCTAAGTCCACATATTGTATTTACATTGGGACACTCTGACTTTAGATGCAATATGGTATCTAAAGCTATTATGCCGTTGTTGTGGTCAGTAGCCACTGGTTGAATCATAGGATCTACGTATATATCTTCTACAGGCACACCATCTTTAACAAGACAGTCCACTAGTTGCTTGGCAACCTTCACTCTACCATCCACTGTGTCAGGGATCCCGTGTTCATCCATGCATAACGCTACCACCGATGTCTTATGCTTTACCACCAATGGTAGGATATCGTCATATCTATCTCCTTCGGCAGTAATTGAGTTAATAATTGGCTTATCACCTCTATAAGTCTCGAGAGCTGCACCTATGGCTTCTGGATTTGGGCTATCTATGCATAATGGCCTACCCACAGATGTCTGAACTACATTCACCATCCAGCTTAAAATCTCAGGTTCGCCTTGAACGAATGTTCCACAGTTCACATCTATATAGTCAGCGCCGGCATCCACCTGCACTCTAGCCAAATCTGCTATAAAACTCTCATCCCTACTCTCTACTCCCCTCTGGACCATCTCAATACTAGTATTTAATTTTTCACCTATTATTAGCATAAAGCTCATCTCCTTCCATATTTACTGAGTCCTGATCTCTCCATTATATTGGCAATCATATTCGTCCTATGAAACGGGGTTATTAGATACACCCCATCTGCATATCCCCGTATCCTCTCTATAATATCCACTGCTATGGATATTCCTACCTCTTCTGCCTCTTCCCTTCCCATATCCTGCGTAAACTTCTCTATATATTCCCTTGGAATGTCAATACCTGGTACCTCGTTATCTAAAAACATTGCATTTCTATAGCTCACAAAGGGTATAACTCCTGCTAGTATCTTTATATCCCTACCCTTCTTTATCTTCCCTATATATTCAATCGTACTATCCTCGAATACTGGTTGGGTTAGAAAGAACTTAGCACCCTGCTCTATCTTCCTATCCATTCGCTCTATCTCGACTTTCCTGTTTAAAACATTTAAATTCAATGCTCCACCTATATGATAGGGGGCAGTTTTAAACACCTCTGCATTCATCTCATTCATCATCTGCATAAACTTTATGGAATTGAGATTAAAAACACTTTTTACCTCAACTCGCTCAGAGCTTGGTATGGGATCACCGGTGACTATGAGCAAATTTCTAATCCCCTCTATATGGGCTCCAAGGAGCAATGCCTTAAGTGCAATTGTATTTCTATCCCTGCAACTTAGATGGGGCATTGCATCTATTCCGATCTCTCGCTTTATCTTGGTGGCTATCATCACTGGATCTATCCTCACTCGTGCCATTGGAGAGTCGGCTATTGTAATTATATCCGCTCCACTTTGTCTCAACTCTCTTGCGCCGTCTATTGTCTTACTTAAATCTATACTGGAGGGAGGATCTAGCTCAACTGCCACAACAAATTCGCCATCCGACAGTTTTGTGGCAAATTCATTAGAAACTGTATCCACATGGATAATCTCCTCAGCCTCTACCTTTGGCACTGTCTCTGTCCTCAATTTCCCTATATCTGTCCTCTTAGATAGCTCACCTATATGGGAAGGAGTGGTACCACAACACCCCCCTATGATCTTTATCCCTAGAGCCTCTATGGCTCTCAATTTATCTGCAAAGTATTTTGGATTTTGGATATATACCGTTCTCTCATTTATTATATCTGGATAACCTGAGTTGGGTAATATAGAGACTATATCATCTCCAAACTCCATATCCCTTATTATATTATATAGGTGGGTAGGTCCTATCACGCAATTATAGCCATATGCATCTATTTGTGCTATATCTCGTATTTGGGCCTGTATTCGCCTTGCACTTATCCCCTTCCTTGTAAATCCGTCCCTATTTAGGGCAAATTGGGCCAATATAAAGGCATCTCTGTTCGCTAATTTTATATATCTAGATATACAATCTAAATATTGTGTACTACTAAACGTTTCAAATATAAATATATCCGCACCTAATTCTAGAAATGTATCTACTATAAATATGTACTCATCTAATATGGAGTCTCCATCTATACTCTCCCCGTTCATCATCTCTGGGATAGGTCCTATATCTGCTGCCACAAATACACTAGCTTTGGAACTTGCATCTTTTGCAATTTTAAATCCACTTTTAATTATAGATTTGACCTCATGGCGACTCTTGCCGAGTGTCGGGGTATTGGCTGAAAATGTATTAGTACGTATGAGCTTTGCACCTGCAGCTATGTATTCACTGTGAATATCATATATTATATGGGGTTTTTCAATATTGGCCATCTCTGACAAGGTGGTATGGGTTCCCGTAAGCTGTGCATAATATGTACCCATTGCCCCATCTGTCACAAGAGTGTTTTGTTTTAAGTAATCCCTTATCATAAAACCTCTCCTCACATCAAGTATGGATACCTCTACTAGATATATAGTTTGGGGAGGGCTCCCTTTGGGACCCTCCCCTATCTTTATTTAAAGAATGAACGTACCCAGCTAAAAAAGTCAGTTATTGCATCCAATATCTTCTGTAGCACACCCTTGTTTTCTTCAACCGTCTTCTTTATATCATCGACACTGACACCTATCTTATCTAATTGTTTTGTAATAGTATCTACATTTAAATTGAGCTGGCTTATCTTCTTCATAAGCGCTACAATCTGGGCTATTTGCTCGTCAGTTAACTCTATATTGAGTTGTTTTGCAATATCTCTTACAATATCTTCAATGTCGCTTTCTTCCTTGGGCTTATTTACTACAACCTCTTCCTTGACCTTCTTTATGAGTTCAGCTGCCTCTTCTTGGCCCACCTCTTCACCTAAATCTCCAGTGAGCACCAACTCTTCATTGGCTGTCTTTTTGGCCTCATCACTCAGTTCTTCCCCAGATGCCTCCTCAAAGGCCTTCATTATACCAGTAAGCGCTGCTGTACCCGATACATTGAACGGTGCAGCTGCCACAACCTTTGCATCCTCGATCCCCGCCGTTACCATTGCATTGGCATACATCTCCTTGGATACCCAAGTTATATTATGGGTATCGACCATGATTCCCTCTCCCGCTGGCAGAGGCTGTACATATGCCGATGAAATGGCTCGGGTACCTATCTGTTTGTCAGATATCAATCCAGATAGATAGTCCCTCTCTTCTTGATTTGTAACCTCTATCAATCTGACTTCATCACGCTTGACATCAAAATATTCAAGGATCTCTTCCTGCTGTTTAGGGCTTAGATCAGCACCTAAACTCACCACATCTTCCTGATCTGCCAATACAGGAATAGCAAATGAATATACTATGGTGAGTGTTATTAATAGTATTGGTAAAATCTTATTTTTCATGTCTATCCCTCCAACTTAGATTCTCTCTAGGAGCACTATGGCCTGGGCGGCTATACCAGCGCCGGCGCCAATAGCTCCAAGTCCTTCAGTGGTTGTACTCTTTATGCTTATTTGGTTTTTCTCCACACCCAATGTCTTTGCAATGTTTCCCTTCATCTGTTCTATATAGGGTGATAGTTTTGGCTTCTCAGCCATTATAACACTGTCCATATTGACCAGCATAAAGCCCTCTTTTCTCACAAGTTTCATAACATATTCCATCAGTTTGATACTTGATACATCCTTAAATTTAATATCATCGTCTGGAAAATGTCTCCCTATATCTCCCTTACCTATAGCACCTAGCATTCCATCCATCATTGCATGACATAACACATCTGCGTCAGAGTGACCAAGTAGCCCTCTTTCATGAGGTATTGTCACTCCCCCTATTATAAGCGCTCTTCCATCTATAAGTCTATGTATGTCATAACCAATTCCAACTCTCATATTCCATCCCACGCTTCTTTGAGTATCGTATTAGCCAATACCATATCTTCTTTAGTTGTTATCTTGATATTTGAATAACTACCCATTACCATATTTACACTAAACCCTGATCTCTCAACTAGCATTGAATCATCTGTACCTACAAATCCATCTTCCATCGCTTGTCTGTGAGCTTTAAGTATTATATCATACTTAAAAGTCTGGGGAGTTTGAACTGCCCAAAGCATTTCCCTATCCAAAGTAGCTCCTATAAAGCCATCACCATCTACTTGTTTAATAGTGTCTTTAACTGGCACTCCTATTACTGCTCCTCCAAACTCAATAGCTGTATATATACTTCTTTCTATCAAATCCCTTTGGATAAAAGGCCTCACAGCATCGTGTATTATGACTATATCAGTATCTCTAGATAGAGCCTTTATCCCATTAAATACTGAATTTTGCCTTGTATCTGCGCCCTCTACCAATGTAATGGGCTTCTCTATTTCATATCTATCTAATACATGTGACTGCATATATTCCACATATTCATCAGCTACTACTACCGTAATATCATCTATACACTGAATATCATCGAATCGCTGTAGTGTATGAGCTATTATAGGTTTTCCATCTAATTTTAAAAATTGCTTAGGTATATCCCCTCCCATACGCCGCCCCTTACCGGCGGCCACTATTATTGCCCTACATATATGGCTCATATATCTCCATCCTTCCTGGTTTAATTATAGCTACTTTTGCATTATTTAACAAGTGGAAAATATGAAAAAATAAGAAAACCTATCACATACTATCTATTTAAACCAAAGTTCTGTTGAAAAATGCAAAAAAAAAGCCACCATTAATTCTGGTATTAATGGTGGCCCCTTCTATACGACCTTGTCCATATGTTGTTTTGGCTTTGCAAATATCATACGACCAGCAGCTGTCTGAAGTACACTTGTGACCATCACGCCTATGGTCTCGCCTACATGTTTTTTCCCTCCATCCACAACTATCATTGTACCGTCATCTAGGTAGGCAACTCCTTGCCCCATCTCCTTGCCGTCTTTTATTACCTGTACACTCATCTCTTCTCCCGGAAGAACTACAGGTTTCACTGCATTGGCAAGTTCATTTATGTTTAATACAGGCACTCCCTGAAATTCAGCTACTTTATTTAAATTATAGTCGTTTGTCACTACCTTTCCATCTAATACTTGGGCTAACTTGAGAAGCTTACTATCTACCTCTGCTATGTCATCAAAATCCTTTTCCCATATCTCGACGGGAATCTCAAGCTCCTTTTGAATGCGATTTAACACATCCAACCCTCTTCTACCTCTATTTCTCTTTAGTGTATCAGAAGAATCAGCTATGTGTCGGAGCTCCTTTAGTACGAAATTCGGTATGACCAAGGGGCCTTCAATAAAACCAGTCTTACATATATCAAATATTCTTCCATCTATTATTACACTTGTATCAAGCACCTTGGGAACGCCCAATTTCCCCTTTTCTATATCCCTATCCTTATGGGACTTTCTTAGATTTCCAAGCCATTTTATCTCGTCTATCCTCTTTATCCCTATACTTATACCCAAATACCCAAACAATAAATAGATAATTGCCGTCAAAACACCTGACAACCAGGCAAGTTTTATCCGACTTAGAGGAGAAGTGATCAAATACGCAATAATAAGACCAACTATAAGACCAAATGCACCCGAGATCACATTGGCAATGGGTACTTGCTGCAACCTATTATCGATAGAGTTGGTCAACTTAACTATACTTTTAATGATTTTACCAGATAGAAGATAGACAAGTATTGCAAATCCTGCGCCTCCACACAGGTATATGAATGTCTCCTGATAATTAGGTAAGAATATTATGTTGAACTTCAAAAATACATTGTTTATAAGCCATGCAACACCAATACCAAGAGCACACCCAAGAATGGTCAATATTCCCTTTGCTATTTTGTTTAGCATAAATTCACCTCCTTAGTAAAACTCTTATATCCTCTATTATATTATGTACATTATACCAAATTTTATAATATATAAATAGGGAATTATAGGTGTTATATGAAAAAGTTTACACAATATTCATTGATTCTAAAGTTATTAGATAAAAAAATGAGCGTCTATATTAGACGCTTTCTTCTAATGTGACCTTATCTACCAAATCGATTACATCTTGCTCCTCTGCATCTTTTGAAAGCGCAATCTCACTTACCAGTATACGTTTAGCATTAGTGAGAAGTTTACGCTCAGCCGTGGACAGCCCCTTATCTCTATCCCTTATCATGAGGTTTCTTACTACATCTGCTACTTGATAGATGTCACCACTTCTTATTTTATCCATATTGTAACGATATCTTCTGTTCCAATTAGATGGCATCTTTGTCTGATCGCCCTTAAGCACTCGCACGACATCTTCTATCTCTTCTTTTGATATTATCTCACGAATGCCAACTTCATCTACTTTTTTTATAGGGACCATCACTCTCATCTTGCCAAAAGGGAAACGAAGGATATAGTACTCTTCCTTCTCGCCTAATATCTCCTTTTCCTCTATACCATCTATTATACAAGCACCATGCATAGGATATACAATCTTGTCACCAACAGAATACATACGCAAAACTCCTTAGTCTAATATTTATTCCATATTATTATAGCATGTTATTCTTATAATGTCAATAAACTAGTAATTGTAACATATTAAAGTAAGGTCTGTCAACTAAAAAGGAATAAAATGGACTAGAATATTAACGATTATTTCTTCAATATGATATCTAAAGCCTCACCTACATCCTTAACACCAATAACCTTCATATCTATACTATCCATCCTGAAACTGACTCTATTTGCCTCAGGTATAATACAAGTCTTAAACCCCAGTTTTTCACATTCTTTAAGTCTCTTTTCTATCTGAGATATTCCCCTTATCTCCCCCGTGAGACCTACTTCGCCCATAACTGCTACATCTGTAGGGGTTGGGGCATTTCTAAAACTTGAAGCTATAGCCGATACAATAGCCAAATCTGCAGCCGGCTCATCTATTTTGAATCCACCTGCTACATTTACGTATGTATCTTGATTATACAGTTGCATACCTATCTTCTTTTCTAAAACTGCCATGAGCAATGCCACTCTATTATAATCCACACCTGTAGCCATTCGCCTTGCCATTCCAAACGCTGTGGTACTCACCAAGGCCTGTATCTCCACCAGTATAGGCCTTGTCCCCTCCATACTACAGAGTACCACAGAACCTGGTACCCCTTTAGTCCTTCCTGATAAGAGAAGCTCAGATGGATTTTCCACCTGCACAATCCCATGCTGTCGCATTTCAAACACACCTATCTCGTTTGTGGAACCAAATCTGTTTTTTACACCTCTGAGTATCCTATATGTGTGATGTCTCTCTCCTTCAAAATATAATACAGTATCCACCATATGTTCAAGTACCCTAGGACCTGCAAGTGCACCCTCCTTGGTGACATGTCCCACAATGAATACTGTAATACCCTTTGTCTTCGCCATATTCATGAGAACAGCAGTACTATCCCTAACCTGACTTACACTGCCAGGTGCCGAAGTTAGCTCTGGATTAAATGTGGTCTGAATAGAATCTATCACTAAAAAGTCTGGATTTAAGTTCTCCACATGACCCAATATTATATCCAAATTTGTCTCACATACAAGATAGAGCCTATCAGAATTAGCGCCTAATCTATCGGCTCTAAGTTTGATCTGCTTAGCTGACTCCTCACCTGATGCATAGAGAACCGTTCCATAATTTATACCAAGCCAATTACAGATCTGAAGTAACAAAGTGGATTTACCAATACCCGGGTCACCACCTATGAGTGTAAGGGAGCCTCGTACAATACCTCCACCCATAACTCTATCAAGCTCAGCCATACCTGAAGAGTACCGAGCCTCCTTACCTATCACTATATCAGATATGGGCTCTGGCCTATTGACTCCAAATACGGATTTAAGCTTTGGCCCCTTTGAAGTCTTACTACTTGGATCTATCTCTTCTACCATAGTATTCCACTCTTGACAACCAGGGCATCTACCCATCCATTTAGCTGATATATATCCACATTCTTGACAGACAAATACTTTTTTTATCTTGGCCATAATCTCCATCAATCCCTCTATTTTATTATGGTTATATTCACAATATCTTGCTTTTCCTTAGGAGGATTCGAATACCATGTTATATAATTCCCGCTGACACTACATTGGGACAGCCTGCCCAAAACATCTTTAGGAGTTATATAGGCATATGTATCTTCATTCCAAAAATACAACATTATTGTACCAGCTTGGGTATAAGCCACAAACCTATCCCCCACTCCAAAGAATCTCCCCACTCCATTTGCAACAGTAACAATATTATTCCCATCTAATGTGAGTTTTAAAGACGCCTCATTGGGATCTAAATTATCCAACCACGCTATAACTTCGCCATTGGTAGCTGGATATATGGCAAAACCCTTAGGATCAATGAGCTCTGGCTCTGGACCTCCAGCTGAGGAATCTCCTTTCTCATTGAGAGCTAATTTTTTTATTATACTTCCTTCCCCTTCCCTTGGAGATACCCACACTATGACATTTTCCCATATACAAGGAGGGCAAGTCCCATATGTAGGATTATCAAAGCTCTCAAGTACAACAGGTTCTCCACTTGAGAAGTTATATAGATATAGACTATCATTTTCTAAATCGCGCTGTTCCACCCATATAAGGTTGTCCTCCCACAATCTAATCTGGGGCCTATTATATTCACATTTCTTTACCTCGACTATTTCCCCCGACTCTCTATTCATGCCATATATTATATTGGTTCCTATATGATTGGTGTCTAACCACGCCACCCAGTTGTGGCTCAGCCTACCTTCGTATATCTCTCCAAATTTTATACCACTCTCGGCTATAACCTTCTCTTCTTTAGTTTCCATATCATATACAAAGAGCTTGGTGAGTATAGCCTGATCTTCTATATTGCTTCCCTCTCCAGCAGAATAGATTACCTCATTGTCAAAGTAAGTGGGTTCATTTATTCGCTGCATATCTGTCTTTATCTCAACATAGTTATCTGACATGTCCATTACAGGAGGAGATTCAGCTTTTGCCTCCTTTTTAGGTCGCTTTTCTTTTTCAATATTGGAATTATATATCCTCTCTTCTTCCCTCTCTGACGGTGAAACATTTGCTTTTTTCCACAGAGCTATGCCATCTTTAGAAAATACACAAAATATACAGATAATAGATATGGCTAGAGCTATTGTCCATAGCTTTTTTTTATCCATTTTTTGCACTATACATCTCTTACCTTTTCTGTATAATTGCAACAGATATTCTTCATATAAGTTCAAGAGCCATTCTTTTAAATTCAAAAGCCATTTTTTTAATTCATCCCAATTCATATAGGTATCACCTCTATTTCAATGCTCACCAAAATAATTATCTTCTCTTTTTATCTCCATCTCCCTAAAATTTTCACTTTATACCAATTATTATATCACATTGTTTTTGTAAAGGAAAAGAAAACTTTGACAACCACAACTACCCATTTGTAATAATGTGGTTTAGGAGTGCCAATTTACTACTATCTAGATGTTGACAGATACCATCATAAACAAGAATTCACTATGCATTCTACATAAATTTCACATAAAAAAAGCCGGTATGCACATTACGCACATACCAGCCCTTTTATTTAGAACTTACTTTTTAAACCAGCTCTTTAGCCATTCTATAAAGCCCTTTTTCTCCTCTTCTGGCTCCTCTAGCTCTATTACCTCTTCGCCGTTACCTTCTATCTCTTCCGTCTTCATTATAAACTTCATACTACAGTCCATATCTTCTCCCGCGCCGGCGAATGTCTTGTAATCTTTTGAGAGCTCTACAAGTTCATCCTTCACATCTAATATAGTCTCTATATCATCTGTCTTATCGGATAGTTCATCATCTATCCTCTCTATGCCCTCTTCATTAAATTTATGCATTCCATCGCGCAGTTCATTTGAACCTTCAGCTAGCTTTCCAGCTCCCTCACCGAGCTGTGAAGCGCCATCTACAAGCGCTAGAGCACCATCCTCTAACTGATTTCCACCATTTTGTAACTCACCTAAGCCACTTGCAAGCGCATCTGCACCCTTTGTTGCCTCCTCACCTCCGGCGCCTATCTTATTTGCACCGTCGGATAACTTTTTAGAAGCTATATCAAGGTCATTGGCACCTCTAGCAAACTCACCAGTAACCTCTCCTAATTTACTAGTGGCTGTCCTTATGCCAGAGCTTACTTCTGCTTCAAGTTCTTCTGCTCCTGATTGTAGCTCACCTGCGCCGGCGCTGAGTTTATTTGCACCATCAGCTAAACCTTTTGCACCAACAATTGCTCCCTTTTCTTCATCTGTTAATACTTGATGTATTTCATCTATTCCACCACTTACTCCCTCTGCTCCCTTTTTAAGTCCTTCAAGGCCGTCTTCTAAACCATCTAATCCATCAAATATTTGATCATTCCCTTCGCTAGCCTCTAGGGCACTCTGGAGTTTTCTAAGGCCTTCTATATTTCCCTTTGCTGAAAGCATTGCATTGCGTAGCGCCTCATCTGAAGCTATAATAGCTTTTACTTCTTCGTTTGATGTTATCTGCTCAAAAACGGCCAATATCTGCATCATATCACCTATGGCCTCTTTCATAGTCTCATTTTCTTTCGTCCTACCAGCTTTGAGCGCTTTAACACCCGAAATACTCTTCTCTATACCACCTATAACCTGCTTCTGTCCATCACTCAACTTGCCCGTTCCCTCAGCCATCTCCTCTAGACCACCACTTAACTTGGTAGCTCCATCAGACAGGGCTCCTGCCCCATCTGCCAATCCCTCTGCACCATAAGCGATTGCCTGTGTTCCTGCAGAGAGTTCACCTACCTTATCTGTAAGTGCCTTTGTACCTTCATCGGCAAATAGCTTTGCACCTGATGCAAACTTGCTAGCACCCTTAGCATAATCTACACTGCCATTGCCAAGAACCGTAGCTCCTTTGCCAAGTGCTCCTATTCCATCTTTGAGCTCTAGTGCACCACTTTGCGCCTTGCCTAGACCTTGGTTCAGTGCACTTGCACCATCGCCCAAAGCTTTGGCACCATTCCCTAGCTTTTCAAAGTTCTCATAGAAGAGTTCCATGTTGTCAGCTAGTGTATCCGTACCATCGCATAATTGTTGAACCGCATCTTTGAGCTCCTCAAGTCCATCCTCCAGCTCATCTAAACTGTCTGCCTCTTCTATATCATCAAGGGCCGGAATATCTGTAGTTGCAGTTATCATTATGGGACCCATATCGAAATTATCTACATTGGCTGTGACTTCTAATACCTCATCTAGATCTATATCGAGAATATCACTGTCTATATCAAAGCTATCCTTTAAACCTGGTATAGTGATAAAGGTCACCACCTGGTTTTTCCCATCTGATATGACCTCTCCTCTGTTGACCTGTACATCTTTAAAGTGATCGTCAGATAGATTCATAACCGCTGCAACCATAAATGGAGTATATATTGTCCTACGCTTTCCGTTTATGATTTTACTATGTCCATCCTTATTCTTGACCTCAAGACGTATCTTTATTCTACCCGATTTACCACCTATTTCTTTAGGACTTATCTCCTTATCATCAAGGAAATAGGTCACTTTAACCTCTAAAGGTAGTTTTTTATCAGTTGTTCCCTGATAAAAGAGATCTACGTCTGCTAATTTCCAGATCAGATTCTCCCCATCCTTAGTCGGAACCTCATCTCCCTTTATATTTTCGATTTCATCTAGTATGGTACTATCCTTTACCTCTAATCCCTTCTCACCATGTAACCAACTACTCACTATTGTCTCATCTACAGTTCCATCTGAATTGAGTATTACATATACCGATTCATCTTTAGTGACAACCGGAGCTGCATATGCCCCACTTGTCAACACCATACAGACAATGAGTAGACTACATATTCCTCTCATAATAGTTTTGCTATTCATAATTCATCATCTCCTATTTCCTTCTATTGAGCTACTGTATGTTCATGTCTTTTAGATTGTCTTTCCGTTCTTTGACTCACCCAACCCTTAGAAGTCCTAGCTATGAATCCTTCAAAGACTATAAGTAGGGAAGGTAGAATACATATTATAACTATCATACTTATAATAGCGCCCCTTGCAATGAGCATACATAATGTCTTTACAACATCCATATGAGATATTATGGCCACCCCTGCAGTAGCAGCAAAGAATGTCATAGCACTTGCCACTATAGACTTGGCACTTTCCCTAACAGTAATCTTCATTGCAGTATATTTATCATGTCCATTGCCAAGCTCTTCCCTAAACCTTGTGGCCATTAGTATGGCATAGTCAACTGTAGCACCTAACTGTATAGTACCTACCACTATGGAAGCTATGAATGGAATAGATGAGCCCATATAATATGGCAGTCCCATATTCACAAGTATTGCAAGCTGTATTGACATAACTAAAATTATAGGTATGGAAATAGATTTAAATACAATTGCAATTATTATAAATATGGCGGCAATGGATAAATAGTTTACTCGTTTCATATCTTGCTCCGTTATCTCGATTAAGTCTTTAGTCAAAGGTGCCTCACCGGCCACTATTCCATCTTGGTCATATCTCTTTACTATACTCTGTATCTTCTCTATCTGGGCATTTGCCTCATCACGCGCCGGCTTATATTCTGAGCTTGCTATCATCATATTATAGCCATCGCTTTTGAATATCTCTCTGACCTCTTCTGGTATGAAGCTCTCTGGAATCCTCTGCCCTATGAAACTGTCATATGAAAGTACCTCGTTTACCCCTTCCACCTTAGCTATCTCATCTGCCATCTCCCTTAGCTGATATGATGGGATATCATCGCTTACTATTATAAAATCTGTGGAGTTCATATCGAAATCTTCCTTTAATTTTCTAGTTGCAATTATGGACTCTAAATCCCTTGGAAGAGATTCATCTAGGTTGTAGTAGACCTCTGTATTTTTAGCGCCAAATATTGCAGGGAGAAAGGCCAATATAAAAATAATAACAAATGTCTTATAATGCCTTGTCACAAAGCTTGATGTCTTTTCAAAACTTGGAAGCAAAGTCCTGTGGCTAAATCGATGTATCAACTTGTCAAACACAAGTATAAATGCGGGTAATATGGTGAGTGTAGATAACACCCCAAATGCAACACCCTTAGCCATAACCAATCCTATGTCTATCCCTAAAGTAAGTTGCATTGCACATATTGCCAAGAAACCTGCTATCGTAGTCAGGGAACTACCTGTTACAGAAGTAAATGTATTGGCTATCGCCTTTGCCATGGCACTTTCTTTATCGAGTCCACTTTCCAATTCCTCTTCGTACCTATGCATGAGAAATATAGAATAGTCCATGGTTACACCTAACTGAAGGACCGCTGCCAATGCCTTTGTCACATAGGACATACCGTCTAAAAACTGATTGGTCCCCAAATTGTATACTATTGCATATCCTATGGATATTAAAAACACCACAGGAATAAATGTAGACTCCATCGTGAGCATTAGTACTATCACTGCAAGCACTACAGCTAATAATATATAACGTGGGGTCTCTTTATCCGATAATGCCTTTGTATCCTTTGCTATAGCAGCTGCGCCACTTAAAAAGCATTGCCTGTCTAGTACACCTCTTATAGATGTTATTGCATCTTGAGTAATTGGAGATGAAGACTGGTCTTCAAATTTTATCAATAAGAGGGTAGAATTTTCGCTATAGAATACATCCCTTATCTTACTAGGAAGCATCCCTTTGGGAATCCTAGTATCGAGGATATCATCTATCCATGTCACTTCTTCTACTCCTTCTATATCTATTATCTTTTCTTTTATCTTTTTTACATCCTTAGAGGGCATATCTTCAATCACCAAAAAAGCAGTAGACTTCCTGCCAAAGCTCTCTTCCATTATCTTCTGTCCCCTTGTAGTGTCTAAATCTTCAGGTAGATAGGACAGGAGATCGTAATTTATCTTTGTACTTGCCATTTCATAGAAAGCTGGTATAAGTAGTATTGTCGCCACTATTAGCACTAGTACTCTATTTTTAGCTATAAATTTGCCGAATCTTTCCACCAAAATCACTCCTCAATATTACCATATCCGAATATCAGAACTTCATATATTATGAATTTCCAACTATATTACAAAAATATAAAACTATTATTACACTTGCAAGTTGGTATTCACTTTCTCTAGTATATTTCTCAAAGACTCTAGTTCTGTCTGATTGAGCATCCTAAGTACAAATTCAGTTGTTTCAATCTTTATACGCTGTATCTCCTCATACATTCTTTTCCCCTCATTCGTCAGCTTTACAAGAACTTGCCTCCTATCTTCTACTCCGGTAAATCGGGTGGCATATCTCTTCTTTATAAGCCTATTTATAGTTGTAGTAGGTGTACTAACTGACACATCTAACGTCTCAGCAATTTCCTTCATTGTCTTAGGCTCATCATTTCCTATGGCATAGATGGTCTTTATTTCAGTAATGGTCAAGGCTGTAAGATGTCTAAACGCCCTATTTTTACTCTCTATCATCTCATATTTCTTAACTATATTCCTTATGAGATTGTCCACTACATATATATCCTCTTGAATACTATTCTCCATTTCCCCACCTCCTCTATATTAGGATATCCAAATAGCCACAGATATATTTGGAAGTTCCGAATATCTATATATCGGTATGTTAGCACCTACAATTTTATTTGTCAACCATTTTAAGTGGTTTGAAACACAAAAAAGGGAAACTTTTAAGTTTCCCTCTTTTGTATCTCTTATTTATTTACAATTGCTTCGGCCTTGGCCACAATGTTTTCAACTGTAAAACCAAATTCCTCAAATAATTCATTGGCAGGACCTGAAGCGCCAAAGCTATTCATGGCAATTACATCACCATCTAGCCCTACATATTTATACCATCCCTGTTCGCAACCTGCCTCCACAGCAAGTCTTGCCCTCACATCACTTGGCAATACCTTCTCCTTATACTCATCAGACTGCTCTTCAAAGAGCTCCCAAGAAGGCATGCTGACTACTCTTGCATCGATACCCTTCTTTTTCAATACCTCTTGTGCCTCATATATGAGCTCTACCTCAGAACCTGAAGCCATAAGTATTATATCTGGCGTTTCGCCTTCAGAGTCCTTTAATATATAGCCACCCTTTAGCGCATCTTTGCCAGTCTCCTCATATAGTGGGAGGTTTTGCCTTGTGAGCACAAGTGCAGTTGGTCTATTGCCCCTTGTAAGCGCATCGTACCAGCCAGCAGCCGTCTCCTTAGAATCTGCAGGTCTGAACACCGTCATATTAGGAATACTCCTCAATGCAGCTAAATGCTCTATAGGCTGATGGGTAGGTCCGTCTTCTCCTACACCTATGCTATCGTGGGTAAGTACATATACCAATGGTAGACCCATAAGAGCCGATAGCCTCATACTTCCCTTCATATAGTCACTAAATACAAAGAAGGTAGAGACATATGGCCGTAAGCCACCATGTACTGCCATACCGTTTCCAATAGCTGCCATTGCATGCTCCCTCACACCAAAATGCATATTGGAACCAAGTCTATCATCTGCTGAAAAATGTCCTCTATCGTTCATTATTGTCTTGGTAGAAGGTGAAAGATCTGCGGAGCCCCCTATCAAATTGGGTATGACCTTAGATAATCTATTTATAACTTCACCTGATGAGGCTCTAGTAGCCATAGCACCGTCAAATGTCCAGAAATCTTCATCATCTGACAGATCTACAGGTAGGTTATCATCATGCCAGATCTCCCATTCCTTAGCAAGCTCTGGATATTCCTCTTTATATGCCTCCCATAGTTCATTCCATTCATCTTCCATCTCTTTACCTTTGGCAATTATGTCTTCCATATGCTGCCTTACCTCAGAAGGTACATAGAATGGCTCATCCCACTTCCATCCGAGAAATTCTTTAGTCTCTCTCAAATTATCTTCTCCTAATGGTTCACCATGTGCAGATGCACTACCCTGCTTGCTCGGACAACCATAACCTATCTCAGTCTTCACTTCTATGAGGGTAGGCCTACCTTCTTCTGCCTTTGCTTTTGCTATTGCCTTTCCTATTTCATCTACATCATTACCATCTTCTACTACTAGAACTTGCCAACCATAGGCTTCAAACCGCTTAGCGACATCCTCTGTAAATGCAATATCAGTACTTCCCTCTATGGATATCTGATTTGAATCATATAATACTATGAGCTTAGATAGCTTTAATGTCCCTGCAAGAGATGCTGCCTCAGAGGATATTCCCTCCATCATACAGCCGTCTCCAGCTAGTACATATGTATAGTGATCCACTATATCATATCCTGGTCTGTTAAATTTGGCTGCAAGATGCTCCTCAGCAATTGCCATACCTACACCGGTGGCAAAACCCTGTCCTAGAGGGCCAGTTGTAGTCTCTACTCCTACCGTGTGCCCATATTCAGGATGACCAGGTGTCTTACTTTGAAACTGCCTAAACTCCTTTAAGTCATCTATAGTAAGTCCATATCCAAAGAGATGTAAAAGTGAATACAATAGCATGGACGCATGCCCACCTGATAGGACAAATCTATCCCTATCTGACCAATTCGGATTTGATGGACTATGTTTCATATGCTTTGACCATAGAGTATAGGCAGTAGGTGCAGCTCCCATAGGCATACCAGGGTGTCCTGACTGTGCCTTCTCTACAGCTTCAGCAGATAAAATTCTTATGGTGTTTATAGAAAGCTTATCTACATTGTTCATAAAACGTTCCTCCTTTTTTTATGCTAGATGATCTTATTTTTTATTTAAATGCCTTTTACTTCCATAAAGTGCATGCCATACTTATTTAGATTATATCACCTACATATGAAAAAAACAAATTCCATGGATCAGATTCAAATGCTACTTTTAATAATAGGATATCAAATATTCATATCTGGCATATCTTAAATATTCTGTCGCGCAAGTCGAAAAAAAACGAAAATCTAGAAGTATCAGGCGATATATCCCAAGTAATTCTATCTGTATTGATAGTTATAATCTCCTTTATTTTTTCTGGATAATCTGTTATAATTCCATCTATATTATAGGAAAGCACCTCCATGGCATCCTCTTTACCGTTTACCGTCCAAACCCAAACTTCTCTACCTAGATCATGCATATCCTTTATCAGTCTATTTGAAAGTATGGTCTGCTCTATCGTATAGAAATCTACATCTAGAGAAGACAGATCTCCCGCAGATATAATTATTACCTGCCCTATTTTAATATCTGCATTTTTTGCCCTAACTACCTTCAATGTATTATTGTCCAAGGATTGTACATAACAATCTTCTACCATATCATATTTTTCAATCAATCGTACAACTTCTCTCGCTAGATTAGCACTGTCATGTCCATATGGCTTTAAGTCTATAATGAGATTTAATTTGCCTTTTGCAGCTATAAGTGCTTCCTCCAAGCTAGGTATTTTCTCACCACTATATTCCTCTGAGAAAAAACTGCCTATATCTATTTCGGATAGCTCTTCATATGTCAAATCCATCACATGAGCAGAAAGACCTGCCACATGCTTTAAGGACTTATCATGACAAAGTACTGGCACACCATCTTTAGATTGCTGCACATCTATCTCTGCAAAATTGGCACCTTTATCTAGGGCCCTCATTATACCTGCTATGGAATTCTCAGGGGCATCCACTCCATCACCCTTATGGCCTGCAATATTGAGATCCCTACCTAGATGGATCACACCCTGTGTTATGGCACTGTCTATAAAACCAAATGCCACTACAAGCGCTATCATAATCGATATGGCAAGCCCTCTTTTACCTCTAAAAAATCTGGTTACCTTTGACTCAAACCTATCGAGTTTCTCGTTATGGACCAATGTCAAAGTATCATCAACGTAGCCCTGCTTGCTCTCCCTTAACTCATAATAGAGCCTTGTCAAAAATATAATATTCATAGGCGAGACAACCAATGTCAATATAAATGCAACGGCACTTGCTATAATTATTAGGACCGATTGAGCAGGAAGACCTCTAGGGCTCAACTTCAAGAACCTTCCCACTAATTTGATTGCCACGGTAGTCATGATCAATATAAAAAATACTGTGGCAAAAAATACTATGTTCTGCAATGCCAATCTTAGCAATATACTGATCTTCCTATTCTTGGTGAGTCTGAGACTTGTTAACACAGCTTCTTTTGTATCTTTACCCTCTATTATTACACAGTAAATTGTAAATATCCATCGTAAAAATACATACGACACCAATATAATACCTATTATATACAGTATAAGTAGGAGCTTTGAATCTAGTATGGCTTCCATTACAAATTTAGGCACAACTATTTGCTTTGCCATCTTTGACGGAAGAGGAATTTCAAGAAAAGGTATTATAAGTAGAAATAATAGCGTCAACCTTATCATACCAAAGTTAAATATCTTTGGAACGTTATTCACAGATGTGCAAAATGCATCTGCAATAGAGACTTCTTTCCCAAAATACTTCTTCTGTGAGATCACAATTAAAGTGCCATATTCAATAAATACAACTACAGTAGACAAAATAAGTATGATAATAAGACCGATGATCCCCTTATAGTTGAGACCAATTTTAAATATCTGCCTATTCAATAGCGAAGGAGA
>CALKWW010000023.1 GCA_938003945.1 uncultured Bacillota bacterium
ACTAGAGGAGATATCCGAACCTTCAAAGCCTTTTAATATGTCGTAAACTTTTTAAGGGGCTGTAGAAAAACTAAATATTTAGTTTTTCTACAGCCTGTTTTTAACTACTTGTTAACATCGCCATACCCGCGTTGTGTTTTTATTTGAAAGTATTTTTGCCTAATTTAGACATTCTTATAAATTTGGGTATAACAAATAGTCTATACCTAATTTTAAGATTTTTCTTAAGAGGCTTTTTTGTAAGGCAAGTTGTAAAATGAAGTGACGGAAAATGAAAAATTGAAACCAATGAAATATCCTATAAATGCAAATAATTACAAATACAAAGGGGATAAATAAATAGTTCTCTAAATTGCAATATTATATTTACATTTGTTGGTGATATTCTTTTATTTTGTTAATCTTTTCCCACTTTGTGAAAACTTAAGAAAAGTTGAATGGATTGACTATAAGGGCCTATATGATATAATATATTTAATCAAATAGGTAACCGGTTACCTACGGGTAGTTAGGAGGAAATAAATTGGCAACCATATACGATATAGCAAAGATATGTAATGTGTCTACAGCAACTGTATCTAGAGTTCTAAACGGTTCCACTCATCCTATTCATCCGGATACTAGGGCTAAGATATTAAAGACAGCGAATAAATTAAATTATCATCCAAACAGCATTGCAAAATCTTTGGCTAGTGGCAGAACACAGACTATAGCATTACTTATCCCCACTATAGCAAATGACTACTATACCCAGATAGCAGAGGCAATGGAGAATGAATTAAATGATGCAGGCTATATTGCGTATCTGTGTAATACCAAACGTTCAGTTTTGAGGGAGACAGAATACATAAACAACTTAATAGCTAGGCGAGTAGATGGAGTGATATTTAGTCCTACTCGAATTAAACCGGAAGATAATATAAAGAACCTAGAAAATATAGAAGAACTTAGAGAAAATGGTATAGCGATAGTTGCGTTTGGTAGTCGCTTTAAAGATATTAGCCAAGTATCAGTAAATACATATAAAGGTGCTTATGAGGCAACAAGCTATCTAATATCCCTTGGACATAGGCGAATAGGTTTTATAGATGGGCTTACAGCAGGTACCCGAAGTAATAGGCGAAGGGCTTATATAGATGCCCTAAAGAATTCAGGTATAAATGTGGACGATGCTTTGATGGTTAGAGGTAGTTTAGATATGGATAGTGGTTATAAAAATGGTTTGAAATTGCTAAATACAGCAAGGCCTCCAACGGCCATATTTGTGGTAAACAATCTTATGGCAATTGGCGTACTTAAGGCAGCCAAGAATATGAATATAAAAGTGCCTGAAAAATTATCTGTAATAGGATTTGATGACAGTATACTTTCGAGACTTATAGAGCCGTCCCTTACTGTAATCAGACAGCCATTGGAAGAAATGGGAGCTATTGCGTCAAGGCTTCTCTTAGATGAGTTGAATGGGACGGGTAAAATCCAGTCTATAGAGTTAGAACCTAGTTTAGTGGAGAGAGAATCTTGTTCCGAAGTATAATGATACCTATATTGTGACTAATTAATTTAAATTCTGTAAATTTTATCATCTTATAGATATTTAATATAAAAATATAAATAGAGGGTGATATTTTCATGTGCAATCTAAAAGTAGCAGCTCAGTTATATACTATTCGCGACTATACTAAGACAGTCAAAGGTATAGAGACGAGTTTAAAGAAAATAGCAGACATGGGATATAAGGCAGTTCAAGTTTCAGGCATGGGACCAATTGAACCAAAGTTACTTAAAAATATTACAAATGATTTAGGACTTACAATATGTGCAACCCATATACCCTTTGAACGTATGGAAGATGATATTGACAGTGTAATAAACGAACATCAGTTATGGGAGTGTAAATATGTAGGTATAGGTTCTATGCCCCAAAAGTATAGAGGGGATTTGGATGGAATAAAGGAATTTACAAGGAAGGCATCTGAAATTAGTAGGATACTCTCAGAAAGTGGGCTTAGGTTAATCTACCACAATCATGCATTTGAATTTTCAAAGCTAGACGGAAAAGCCATAATAGATATACTGTTTGAAGAGACAGATAGAAACTTTGACTTTGAGCTTGATACATACTGGATACAGGCAGGAGGCGCTAATCCAGTGGATTGGATATACAAAGTTAAAGGAAGGATGGATGTTGTTCACTTTAAAGATATGGTAGGTAGTCTAGATAATACACATAAGATGGCCGAGGTAGGAGAGGGAAATTTAAACTGGCCAGATATAATAAGGGCTTGTCGCGATACAGATGTCAAATGGTGTGCAGTTGAGCAGGACATATGTGAAAGGAGCCCATTTGACAGTCTAGAGATGAGTTTAAACAATCTAAAAAAGTTAGGATTAGAATCTTAAGAGTAGGAGGGAATTAATATGGGAAGGTTCACTCTTTCAGCATTTGCTGATGAGATAGATCCAGATCTTACGGTGCAGATGGATGTACTGGATAAGCATGATATACACTATATAGAGATGCGAGGTGTGAATGGAAAGAACATAGTAGAATACAGTTTAAATGAGGTAAAGGATATAAAAGAAAAACTAGACAAGAGAGGATTTAGAATATCAGCTGTTGGTTCTCCAATAGGGAAGATAATGATAGAAGACGACTTTGAACCACATCTTAAACTCTTTAAACATACATTGGATATAGCTAAGATACTGGGCACTAAATACATAAGGATGTTCAGTTTTTATATCCCAAGTGGAGAGGTAGCATCTAAATATAGAGATAAAGTGCTAAAGAGGTGGGAGCATTTTGTAGATGCGACTAAGAATACAGAGATAGTGCTTCTCCACGAGAATGAGAAAGGTATATACGGAGATACAGCAGAGAGGTGTCTAGATCTATTAGAGAGTTTGGGCAGTGAACGGGTAAAGGCTATATTCGATCCGGCAAACTTTATTCAATGCGATGTTGAAACTTATCCCTATGCATTTGAGCTCTTAAAGGATCATATAGAATATATGCATATAAAGGATGCTAGATTTATCGATCGTGAGGTGGTTCCATCAGGTGAGGGGGATGGGAAGGTAAAAGAGATATTGACCGAACTAGACAATA
>CALKWW010000024.1 GCA_938003945.1 uncultured Bacillota bacterium
ATTATGTCATTGGAGGGAAACAAATACCAGGAAGTCCATACATTACAAGGCCCGCACCAGGGCTGGGGAATAATGTTGGCGGTGGATTAGAAATAGTGAATAATCCAAATAGTGTAAGACTTAATTTCTTCCATATGCCATAACGAAGGGATATAAAAATGAAATTTAATAATAATGATGATCTAAAAAAATTCGCATTAAGTATATCCAAAAGTTTAGAAGAAATAGGAGAATGTGTACTTGCCAAGGAGTTGGGGAAGTGGAACAATGAGTTTTTTACAACTTCTACAGAATTTTTAGGAGAACTAAAATTAATCCTCCTAAAAATAAATGATTTACAGGTTTTGGATGGAACGACCAAAAATGATTTAAAAGAATGTATCAGAACGATTGAAAAAGCTCTTGTCAGGTAACAACAAGTATAGATTGGGGGGTGATAAAATGAAGAAAGACATGTCACCGGAATCATTGATTAAAGAATACATTGAAGGTGGAACAATTATAATGGAAGCTTTGCTAAATGGTGATTATAAAGCAAATAATCGTGCAGTAAAAAAGCTAAACAAAGCAACAGACTCTTTAAAAAATGATTTGGATTTAGCAAAGTAAGTTTTAGCTGAAGTCATGAAGTCAGATAATGACAAAGCACGCTCCATGGCGGCATCAGATGCTCTAAGTCTAAACATACTGATTGAACAAGTTATTGATGTCTTAGAAGATGTTGCTAAACGTCCAGATATTATCGGATTCGGAGCGGAACAATCGCTGAAGATTTGGCGTGGAGAGTATCCGGGGGAGACATTATAAAACCATTGGAGTCAGCTATGCTCCGCCGTGTTCCTTGACGAATGCAGATGCCCATTTGCAGATACCTTATAAGTGTCGGTATTAACCGATGTTATGCCATCACAGCCACCTGCAAGGTGAACTTGACAAAATGACAACCACCCTTTGACAAACGAAGGTTGCTTGTTGAAAGTCATAAGCGGTCGGCATTGCCGGCCGCTGTGGACCGGCGGGAGCACCCAAAGGTGCATCCGCCTTTAACCTGCATCATTTTCGACCCCATGGCTTACCATGCTTCAGGCGAGAGGTTGTAGTACATATTTTGCTCCTTGAAAATTGCTCTCAAAAGGCCGCCAAATTCATTTTATAAATCGCCGAAGGTAAGTTTACCCTACCGCGGTTGCTAAAATCAAACATAGGGGCACACAATCGTTCACGCTGCCGACAAAAATTACCGTATAGAGCTAGAAAAACCAGAACTAAAGAAAGTAATCAAAGTATACGAAAAAAATACGACAGAACTTTTACACCTGCAGACATCTACCGGCGAAATCGATACTACCTCGAACCATCCTTTTTATGTCATAGGTAAAGGCTGGGTAGCAGCTGGAGACATAGAAATTGGAGACGAAATATATACCCTTGCCGGAAGTACAACCACTGTATTGGGATTGGAATATGAGAGCTGCGATGAAGCCATCATCGTATACAATCTGGAAGTAGAAGATTTCAACTCATATTTTGTTGGCCCCCTTGGGGTACTGGTACATAACTACAAGGGAACTGAGGCTGTAGATGGTGTTGTTGAGGGCGTGGGGAAGACTGCTAAAGGATCTAGACCTCTCCAGGAACACCATTTCTTGACTGATAAAAGTAAGAGTTATACTCCTCAATTTCAAGAAATAACAAATAAATATGGATTAGATTTAAAAGGGGCATGGAATAAAGAGGTCTTACCCCATCAAGGCAGACATCCCAATGCATATCATGACTTTATGCTTGATAATGTTAGACAGTTTGATAATATAGCAAATGGTGATAAGGATTTGTTTTTAGACTTATTTAATGGATTAAAACAAACTGTTAATAACAATCCAGAAATGCTGTATAAAAATTACTGGAGGCCATGAAGTGAAGTATTTTAAAATAATGTTTGATGATGAGAAAAGCAAAAAAGAAGATATTGTATGTATGGCAGAGGATAATTTTCAAGAGAAATATGGAATAAAGCAATATGATTTAAATGAAGGAAAGTACTTCGAAAATTGGGATAGTACCTTCACGTTCTATTATGATCTCCGAGAAGGGACTGAGCCTAAAGATCTATTGCCTAATAATCTCGGATGGTTGTTGATATCGCAGAAATTCAAGAATGTGTTAAATACTATTGAGATAATCGGAGTACAGTATCTACCAGTAAATATAATCGAAAAAAACACTGGTGAGAAACTAGAGGGGTTTTCGGTCCTAAACATCATATCACTGATTGATGCGTTAGACCTAACACATTCAACTTATACTGAAATTGAAGCTAGGGGACAAAAGTATTTATCAATAATTAAATATGCTTTGGACAGTGAGAAGTTAAACGATTTTCATATTTTTAGACTAGAAAATAGTAAGTTTGCATGTTTTATATCTCAAATTGTGAAAGAGCAATTAGAAACAAATAAAATCACCGGATGTGACTTCTTGGAAGTAAAGGTTGTTTGAATTTTATTAATATGTAAGGAGATGGTTATAATCTGTCTCCTTCTCCTTATGCCAGCAATACAAAAGCAAAACTAGAACCGGCCCGAACCTAACTGATTCCAGTTATATCAATAGCTTTGCAGTTACTTGATCCAACAGGTTATTAAGTGTTTCTTCCACACTATGACGTTCTAAGTCTTTTAGCTCTTGTTTTTGCAGAAGGATGGACTTTAGAAAACTGGATTTAAGTTTATGCTGATGAGTTGTTAATTTAGGGTCAGCAATTACATTTAACCAGGTAATATCCCATGTCCACACTTGATTGGAGCGGTGGCTATATGTGGGGTGGGGGGTGGTTCTCTTTTGACCGGCTGCTTACTACGGTTCCTGTAAGTATCCATCTTCTCATCCTTTAAGATACGATAAAATGTTGATTCTGACGCGATATACTCCCCTTTATCCGCTAGCTTGGGTACGATTTGGCATGGAGGCAAGTCAGCAAATTCGGTGCTATTAGCTGTCTCAATGACTTTTGCCCGTTCCTCTTCTGTCAGTTTATTTTCAGGAGAAGGCCGGTTGATAACAGGCCTTTGATCTTCATTGATGATGCCGCCCCTAGTCCAGCGTTGATATGTCCGGTTGCTAATGCCTAATACTTCACAAGCAGGCTTTAGTCTGGTCCCGGCAGTTCTTGCTTCATTGATCAGCTTTACTGCTGTTTCGCGATCTGAGGCGCTGATCAGTCTTCCTCGTGGTCCCCCCAAATCGCTTCGGCTTTTTTTGAAGCACTAACAGTGCGGCTGCTTCAGCTAATGCTTTTTCTTTCCTCCGAAGCTCTTTCTCAAGAAGTTTGGTCTTCTGCCTCTCCCCATTTAGATTTTCTTCTAATTCCAGAGGATCCCTGGCATTTGATCCATTGGCATTCATGCATTGTTTACGCCAGCTTTTAACATCGTCCATAAATAATCCCTTTCTGCGGCAATAGGCCGCTAATTCCTGCTCTGTAAGAGTCGAGGTCTCAAGTACCACATGAAATTTATCCTCTGTGCTCCATTTGCCTACAGCACACGTATTCATTCCTGTTTCGTTTTTCGACCTTATCCAATGATATATTGCGCTCTCAGAAACCCCTAATTCCTTCGATAGACTTGCCACTGTATCATCGGTTGGTAGCTCAAGCCTATTAAGGACTAACTCTTTAAATTCCCGGGTATAATACCCGTTTGCCTTTCTATTCTCCGACATTGTAAAACCTCCTTAGGATCTGTCGTATTTTTATTATACACTATTTTCTTTACGACAACTATCCTAACATATAGGGAGAACTAGGACTAAAGAAAGTAACCAAAATATACGAAAAAGAAGCAAGAGAGCTTTTACACCTGCAGACATCTACCGGCGAAATCGATACCACCTCAAACCATCCTTTCTATGTCATAGGCAAAGGCTGGGTAGCAGCCGGAGACATAGAAACTGGAGATGAGATATATACCCTTGCCGGGAGTACAACCACTGTATTAGGATGGGAATATGAGAGTTGCGATGAAGGCATCATCGTATATAATCTGGAAGTAGAAGATTTCAACTCATATTTTGTTGGCCCCCCTGGGGTACTAGTACATAACTATGAAGGTACAGGTAATGGTAATCAATACAGTACGTTATATGAAGCGAGTACAGGTTCAGGATCCTCAAGAAGTGCACATCGAAATGCTGCAAATAAGCAATTTTATAATCAGATGACAAACGATGCTCAATTTAAGAATTCAATGGACGATTTCTTCGGATATGATGTTATGGGCCATATGAAGAGTGGTAAAGGATCGTTAAAGAACCCTTCAATGGATTGGGTTTGGCACCATCCAGCTGATGTTCCTAGTAAGATTAGATTAATTCCTAAAAATCAACATCAAGGTTCTTTATTACAAAATATTCTACACCCGGGGCCTAATGGACAGGGAGGATTCGGATTATTTAATTAAGTAGAAAGGTGACAATTCACATGAAAAGTGCAAGAGAAATTATCGCAAGAGCAGTAATACTTTTATGCCTTTCTGATAGGTGCGCTTTAGAAAAGTCAACTATTGGTGGCAAATTGTATTCAAAAAAGCAAAGAGAAGAGCAAAGAAATGCAATATATAAGTGGTTACAAAATAAAGGGTATACTAATTACATGACTAAATCGGAAACTCAATTATTTGAACAAGAGGTAGACTTAGGTGATAAAATTAAAATATTAGCAATGCAAGTTCAATACGAAGCAATAGAGCCTTGTTTATGGTCTCTTGGATTAGTAAAAGAGTTATCAAGTTACGACCAATTTGTTTTAACAGATTTTCATCCGGTACTTCAAATAGGATTACAGCATAACTCTGAAAAAATATTAGATATGTGTAATTTGCGAACTAAGGAAGAAATATATATGCAAAACGAAATTGCAATGTTATGGAATTGGAGGATAGTAGAGTGGAATAATCTGATATTGCAAACACAGGCTGTAAAAGATATTGTAATAAATGTTTTTGGAAAACAATATGAAACAGTTTTGGCAAAAATACAGCAGCTTAGTAGTAATCAAAGTGACTTTATAGTAAATAATCAGTATTTAAAAAATCTAAACGAACAAGAAAGAAGTCAAATTGAATGCATAGCTAAGTGGAGACACCATGCATTTGAGTGGATAATAGGAGATGATTTATGGGATGAAGTAGAGTTAAATACATAGGGGTACAGGGGTACTGGTACATAACTACAAAGAAACTGGGGATGTAGATGATGTTATTGAAGATGCGGGTGAGACGTTTTCTCCGATTAATCCTGGGTCATTGGATGAGTCAATCGCTAACACATTTCAGGAGCGAGACATATACGAAAAAAGTCCTTACAGAGGATACAACCTTTTATTGTGTATACGGTGGAGGAGCTGGAGAAGTCGGTTTATACATGTCTCGCACGCCACAGCTTGGCGGCATGCAGTCACAACTTGATTTAGCACTGAATCCCAAATGGGGTAATGCGGCAACACATGTAACCAAAGTCACCGTACCGAAAGGAACCGTTATATATGAGGGCTTTGCAGCTCCACAAACAATTAACGGCGGAGCAGGATTCCTTATGGGCGGCGGAAATCAAATCTATATGCCGGAGGTAAACGCATCATGGTTCGGAAAATAGAGTGTGATTGCAATGAAAGAATCGGAACAGAAATTGATTCATATAAACTGTTCGAAGAGCTTAAAGACTTTTTTTCAGAACAGGTAGCTAAGGGCGTCTTTGACGATATTTCTAATTACGATCGCATTTGGCATGAGCATGGCGGGATGGAGAAAAACATATATAGGCAGACAATCAAATGCTATAAATGCAAAGCGTGTGGATGCTTATAGGAATTTCGTTATCCCGAATTCCCTGCTAATGGGTTTGTACGAAAATTCCCTGATGGTGTATATAGGGAAAGAGGTTATTAATAATCCGAGGTTAATAATGACCCCGCCCTGCTCTTTGACAAACGAGGTGTATCCTCATGGGACACCTTATAAAACGCCGGTCTTGGCTAATGCGGCATGATTGCATGCACCTGAAAGGTGTACCTTGCTCAATTCACAGCCACCTAAATAGGAATCGGTGTATTCCTCACAAAGCCTTATACGGTCGGCATTGCCGACCGCTGTGAACCGGCGGGAGCACCGCAAGGTGCACCCGCTTTTAACCTGCATGGTTTTCGATCTCATGGCTTACTATGGTTCGGACGAGAGGTTGTAGTACATATTTTGCTCCTTGAAAATTGCTCTCAAAAGGCGGCCAAATTCGTTTTATAAATCGCCGAAGGTAAGCGTTTATCCTACCTCGCCTGTCAAAACCGAATGCAGGGGCACACACTCGTTCAGGTTGACAAAAAATTATCGTATATATAGCTACCTATATATATGTTAGGATAGATGTTGCAAAGAAAATCGGATTGACCCCCTAATTCCGGAGATTATGCACTGAATTCTTTGATTTTCACACCATTGCTCATGAATGCTTCATAAAACTTATTCGGGGCCATATATTTTATGCTCCCATGCATCCTCCTCTCGTTATAGTATCTCATGTACTCATTTATAGCACCATATGCTTCCATAAAGCTATCAAACTCATACCGGCTATAACACTCATATTCTAGTATCGAGTGAAATGATTCTATATGCGCATTCATATTGGGCGTCTTTACTAGTATTCTCTCATATATAATACCCAGTTCTTCTACTGTATCATTGAACAGTTTAGAAACAAATTGCGGGCCATTATCTGTCCTTATCTTTGGCAGATTGGTACAATCGTTAAGCCCTCTTGTCGCTAATGCGCTTTTTAGCATCCTACAAGCATCTTTGGCTGTGCATGATAATCCCACGTGATAATCTATTATTGACCGGTCATATACATCTATAACCGATAATTGAAAGAAAAACCGATCTTCTCCTGCTATATATCCATATTTTATGTCCATTTACCATAGCTGATTTGACGCGTTTACTGTGTCCATTTTAGCTAAATGCCTGGGATGCTTGGATGCCATTACCCTCTGTGGCCTCAATATCCCCATTTCATCGCATAATCTATACACTTTCTTGTGATTGACCGCTATATTGTAACTTCTTTTTAATGACATCGTAAGCTTGCGATAACCATACGGATAGCCATCAGAACATATTAGTTCACTTAAACACTCTTTTATTTCTTCATCTGATATTTTGCGGCCATCATAGGTGAAAGAATAACCTGGCACAGGCCTACCATGATGATTACTCTTATCATCTTCGATTTCTTCTTTCTCTTTTTGCTCTCTATTTTGCCTGTTTATGTTCTCATAATAAGTGGATGGTGCTAAACCGACAAAGCTCAGTACAAGGCTTGCCTTATACCCCTTGGAAATCCACTTTTTAGCTACTTCAACTCTGCCGGTCACCGAGGGTTTACTGTATCCCTCAAATCTCTTAGGATAGCAAGCTCAAGTTCTTTTTCACCAAGCAGCTTCTTTAATTGAATGTTTTCCTGGCTTATGGTTTCTAAGTGCTTTTCCACTTCTGATAGCCTCTTATTCTGATTTTTAGGTAATGGTTTAATAGAGCCTCTCTTTTTAGCAGCATAAGTCCAACCGTATATTGTTTTAGGAGATAAATTATGCCTGCGGGCTACCATAGCAATATTGCCAACTTCTTCACATTCTTTTATTATTTGCTCTTTAAATTCTTCACTGTATTGTTTTTGTGTCATAATTATCTGCGCCTCCCAACGCTTATTTAGATATTATCATAGTTAAGCCTGAATTATTCACGGTGACTCAAAAAAATAGTTTTTCTCGCTGTTGATGCTCTAAAGTTCAAAATATCAAAAACTGATGATTATGTCACCTAAAAAAGGGCAGACTTATCCCGTAGAAACAGTTATTTAAATTTTGAACTTGTCAAGGTACGAAAAATCTGCTTGAGTTTTCGCATTTTTTTCTGAATCATAGATAAATCAATGCCTTTAGCGTTTAATATGTAAACAGCAAATAAAATACTACAAAACAATATGATTTATAGGCTTCATATAGATATGTTTCATTTTTTTAAGGAAACTCAAGATATTTTAACAAAGTTGAGCCCTTTTTTCTATATATTTATTTTCACTTTTTAAGTGAAATGTAATAACAGCTATAAATACGGTAACTATGCAATGTAGAGCACTACTAGATATTAGTTATGAATAATTCAGGATAACTCATTTTTTGGTTTGGACTAAAATTTCTTTTATTTCTTCCAAGGTCACCACATTAAGATATTTTTTAAGCTAGCAAAAAGGAGTAGAATGCACATTATGACAACTTTATTAGACAAAATTCTTGACCTATAAAATATGAATCAAGCCTTTGAAAGAGTATATTCAAAAAAAGTATGTTTCAAAAAGTTCCTTTGTAGTACCTATATAGTATCAGAAAAAGATCCGAAAAAGTCTAGTAAATCTCAAAAGCTATGATATAATAACAGAGTACAGGACGTTTTAGGAGGTGTTCTAATGTTAGTAACATTAAGAGAGGTATTGGCAGATGCCCAAAAAGGTGGATATGCCGTCGGTGCTTTCAATGTAAACAACATGGAAATAGTACAAGCTATTATTGAAGCAGCAGAAGAACAGCAATCGCCAGTTATTCTTCAGGCCAGTCAAGGTGGACTTAAATATGCTGGAGTGGACTATATAGCCGCTATGGCAAGGCTTGCGGGAGAGAAGGCGAATGTTCCAGTGGTGGTTCATCTCGATCACGGGACAGACTTTGAGCAGATAATGCTATGTGTGAGGAATGGATTCACATCTGTTATGATCGATGGTTCTAAATATCCATTGGAGGAAAATGTTGAAGTCACCAAAAAGGTAATAGAAGTTGCCCATGCAGTTGGAATGTCTGTAGAGGGTGAACTGGGCAAGATAGGTGGCGTAGAGGATGATGTAAAGGTAGATGAAAGAGAGGCAGCTATGACTGACCCAGCTGATGCTGAATACTTTGCAAAGGAGACAGGAGTTGACGCATTGGCTATATCCATAGGTACGGCCCACGGTCTATATAAGGGTGAGCCTAAATTAGACTTTGATAGATTAAAGGACATAAGGGCTGTAGTGGATACTCCTCTTGTACTTCATGGAGCTTCGGGAGTATCTGATGCAGCAATAAAAAAAGCTGTTGAATTGGGTATATGTAAGATAAATATTGATACTGATATTCGCCAGGCATTCACACGGGGAGTACACTCTGCTGTTGAGGAAAACCCACAGGAGTTTGATCCTAGAAAGATATTGGGTCCTGCTCGTGATGAGATGAAAAATATTGTTGCTACTAAGATGAAACTCTTTGGTAGTGCTGGTAAAGCTTAATAAAGAAAGGGCTAAGAAATTAGCCCTTTTTTACATATTTCATATTAAACGTGTTTTATATTGACGTCTATGGGTATTAAGTATTATAATGAAAATAGAGCTGTTTGCCTTTAACTATTAATACCATTATGAAATGTCTTTTCAAATCTCAAATTTTCTATTTTAAAACGTGTAGATTAAGAGGGAAGTTGGGCTTTTAGGCTAAAGAACAGGGTATACAAGGTAAATATATGGTAATAATATCAATGTATGACAAATACAATGATATTGCCAATTCTATATGTGATTCAAAAAATTAAATATATATGGGAGGAATGAATTTGGATTTATTGGATTTAGACTTAACTCGTCTTGAAAACAATACAATTTTAGAGTTAAGAGAATTTGCAAAGCAATTGGGACTAAAAAGTGTCACAAAATACAGAAAAGCACAACTCATCGAATTAATACAAGCAAAACTTACAGAAATGTCAGAAGAACAAGATGTAGAAGTGGAAGAGAAACATGATACTGACGTATCTCCAAAGAACGTGGAGGAAGCTAGTTTATCACAGCCTAAGAGACGAGGAAGACCGAGAAAGAAAGCACAAGAGCCACAACCTGCCCAGCTAAAAATAGAAGATACGGAAGATAAAAAATCCGGAGAAGAGAATGGAAAGAGTTTTAGACAAGAAGACACTTCTGATAGATTGGTATCATCTGAGGCTGAATATGAGGAGGCAGACAGACGAAAAGTACAGACGAATGACAAGGGAAAAGATGAAGCGTCTATATATCCAGAAGATGACTATGATAAACAGGTGGCATATGCAAGGAAATACTATAACACATCAAATCCTGCAATTCCAATACTTTTGAACACTGGGGATTGTGGTGATGCAGAAGGAGTATTAGAAGTTTTACCCGATGGATACGGATTTTTGCGTTCAGAAAACTATATGCCAGGTAATCGGGATGTATATATATCACAGTCACAGATAAGGAGATTTAACTTACAGACAGGCGATTTGGTTTCTGGGAAGACGCGTAGAGCTAAAGAGGGGGAGAAGTTTAAAGCACTTCTCTATGTGACGGGTGTAAATGGAGAGGATCCGGAAAAGGCAAATCATAGACCATCTTTTGATGAGCTCACACCTATCTATCCTACAGAGAGAATAACTCTTGAGAGACAAGAAAGCCCAAAAGATCTTGCTGTTAGACTCATAGATCTCATATCACCGATAGGTAAAGGCCAGAGGGGGTTAATTGTATCGCCTCCTAAGGCAGGTAAGACAACTTTACTCAAGAAAATTGCAAATAGTATTACAAAAAATTATCCAGACATATATTTAATAGTATTACTAATTGATGAACGTCCAGAAGAGGTTACTGATATGCAGCGCTCTATAAATGGAGACGTCATATATTCTACATTTGATGAATTGCCAGAACACCATACAAAGGTGGCAGAGATGGTGCTTGAGCGTTCCCAGCGACTTGTGGAACAAGGCAGAGATGTGGTAATACTTATGGATAGTATAACTAGGCTTGCAAGGGCATATAATCTTACCATACCTCCTACAGGAAGGACTTTATCGGGTGGTTTAGATCCTGGTGCGCTTCATAAACCTAAGAGATTTTTTGGTGCAGCCCGAAATATAGAAGAGGGTGGCAGTCTTACAATTATTGCTACTGCACTTATAGATACGGGTAGTAGGATGGACGAAGTAATATATGAAGAGTTTAAAGGAACAGGAAATATGGAGATACATCTAGATAGAAGGCTATCAGAAAAACGGATATTCCCCGCAATAGATCTAAACAAATCAGGAACGCGAAGAGAAGAGCTACTGCTTACTCAGAAGGAGCTACAAGGGGTACTATCTATACGTAAGCATATGAGCGAAGGTAGGCCGGATAGAGTTATGGAACTCATAATTGAAGATGCAGTGCGTACTGATTCAAATGATGAATTTATAGATGTGATGCTTGAACATTTTAATATAGTAGCGCGAGAGGGATACAATACCAGATTTTAGTCAAGTGCTCTAGTGGAGGCGATATATGTTTGAAATTACCAAGCGACAGGAGTATTATATTAAAACCTTTATAGGCATCATTTTGGTAGTTCTCTTTGTAGTGCTATTTATCACGAAGATATTGCCATATGTGGCACCATTTGTAGTTGCCATATTTATGACATTCATAATAGAAAGGCCAGTGAGATGGCTTCAGGTAAAGTTCCGATTATCTCGTTCATGGGCAGTTGCAATTGCCATTTTACTATTTGTCATCATAGTAGGAGGCATACTTATACTTACTTTCTATCAAATGACGACAGAACTTGCCAATCTTACCCGAGATACTCCTACCTTATATTCGGTATCGGATTATTTCCAATCATTTATAGAGAAGAGCCAGAGTTTTTATTTGGAATTCCCGGATGAGATAGTTAAATCATTTGAGGATAATATAGGTACCATTGTGGGCACAATATCGTCGTGGCTCACAAAATTATTTATGTCTATGTTGAATGTGGTCAAGTCATTGCCGGAACTCTTTATATTTATGATAGTTTCTGTAGTATCTACTTTTTTCATGAGCAGAGATAGGGATAAGATTGCAGCATTCATATATAGACAATTCCCTCCGAAATGGGATGACAGATTAAGGGTACTTAAGTCTGATCTATTTGTAGCTTTTATAGGTTTTATCAAGGCTCAGCTTACTCTAATATTTATAACTTTTTTGGAACTTTTAGTGGGATATACACTATTGGGAATAGATTATGCCTTTTTTTTCGCCATGTTTACTGCTATAGTAGATGCCCTTCCCATACTGGGCATAGGTACGGTTCTAATTCCTATATCTGTGGTGTATCTCGTAATGGGGAATATGCAAAGGGCATTTGGCTTTTTATTACTGTATGCCATAATAACTATAGTGAGGCAGTTTTTGGAGCCACGTATAATGGGTAGTAAGTTGGGGATTCATCCACTAGTCATGTTAATGGCAATATATATAGGACTAAAGATTTTTGGGGTTTTTGGTCTCATATTAGGCCCCATAATAGTTGTAATACTTAAGGCACTACAAAAATCGAGAATTATTCCACAATTTAAGACATGACCTTGCCTCAAAAAGTGATAAGCAGAGCTAAAAACGGAAGTTTGAAGTTCTACTTATTTGCTTAAGTTCATGGATAGAGTTATTAAATTGGCGTTAGTATTTATATTATATCCATAAATCTTTAAAAACGGATAAAAGTATCTTGAAATGTGTAGATATAATATGTTATACTTAGACAATGTAGACTATGGATTAGCGTATATGAAAGAGGTGAATTGCAAATGAAAGCAAATATACATCCCGAGTATTATAAAGATGCAGTGGTAAGATGTGCATGTGGGGAGACATTCACTACTGGATCTACAAAAAAAGAGCTTCGGGTTGAAATATGTTCTAAATGTCATCCTTTTTTTACAGGGAAACAAAAGTTGGTAGATTCCGGTGGACGTGTAGAGAGATTCAGGAAAAAATACGGCTGGGACGATGCCGAGGAATAAGCTTATGTCAATAAGGTACAGATTGGGATCTTCCTGGTCTGTATTTTTTATACGACCTGAGCTCTATAGGAAGAAGGTTGAGTTCGCATGAAAAAATGTAATATTGGAGGTCAAGCAGTATTAGAGGGTGTAATGATGAAATCGCAGGACTGTACGGCAATTGCGGTTAGACGCCCAGACGGCACCATTGAGGTGGTAAAGGAAAAAACCAGCTCATTAAGAGATAAGCATAAGATATTAGGTTTGCCCATAATACGGGGAATGGTAACATTTTTTGAGACAATGGTAATAGGTATAAAGACACTTATGACTTCAGCTGAACTCTATGGTGATGAGGAAGAGCTTGAAGATTACCAGCCGTCTAAATTTGAGAAGTTTTTATCAGACAGGACAGGTAAGGATATTGAAGATATAATGATAGGCACTGCCTTGGTGCTTGCCCTCCTTTTTGCAGTAATACTCTTTGTAATAATTCCTACGACGATTGCTAGTTTTTTGAGGCAGAGTGTTGAAAGTGATGTCATAATGAATGTGATAGAAGGGCTTATAAGGCTTGCTGTGTTTTTGATATATATAGTATCCATATCACAGATCAAAGATATTCGTAGAGTTTTTGAATATCATGGCGCAGAGCACAAGACAATACACTGTTATGAACATGAAGAGAAACTTACGGTGGATAATGCGCGTAAATATACAACTTTACATCCTAGATGTGGCACAGCCTTTTTACTGATAGTCATGGTGGTGAGTATATTGGTATTTTCCCTATTGGGCTGGCAGGGGATTTTCATGCGAATACTTACTCGTATGTTATTACTTCCTGTCATATCGGGTATTGCCTATGAGGTAATAAGATGGGCAGGGAAGAGTGAGTCAAAACTTGTTGACATAATAATGTATCCCGGACTTATGCTACAGAAACTTACTACAAAGGAGCCAGATGATCAGCAACTGGAAGTGGCTATAAGGGCCTTTTTGGCAGTCGCTCAATGTGATGAAAGCGAGATGGAAGATGAATCACAAGTTGATGGATATACTATACACAGCCCAACAGAGGCTTAAAAGCGCCGGCGTAGATGAGCCGAGGCTAGAAGCTGAGATGCTAGCTGCCTATGTATTGCAATGTGCGAGATATGATTTATATTTAAAGAGAGATCTTACAATGGGTAGGCATGAAGAAGCTGAGTTTTACAATATGGTCAAGAGACGCTGCAAGGGAGAACCCATACAATATATAATAGGTTCTAGGGAATTTATGGGGCTCCCATTTAAAGTAGATGATCGGGTACTCATTCCCAGATGTGATACTGAAATTCTCGTGGAGACTGCTTTAGAGATATTGCCACCAGATAGGGAGATATTTGTAGCTGATATAGGTACGGGAAGTGGTGCCATAGCGGTGAGCATTGCATATTATATGCCCAATGCATGCGTGTTTGCAGTGGATATTGATGAAGGCGCTCTATGTGTGGCTAGGGAAAATGCAAAGATACATTGTGTAGAAGATAGGATTGAATTTTTAAAAGGTGATATGCTTACATCTTTTGGTATAGATTTTATGTCTAAATTCGATGCAATATTGTCAAATCCACCATATATACCTACAGATGATATAGATATTCTCTCGATACAGATAAAAGAACATGAGCCTAAGACTGCATTAGATGGGGGCAAAGACGGACTGTTTTTTTATAGGAAGCTGGCTAATGAGGCTCATACATTTATTAGGGAGAAAGGATTTGTTGGGTTCGAAGTAGGTTATAATCAGGCCTCGCTTGTCTGTGATATACTACAGAATGTAGGGGTCTATACCCATATAAAATGTGTACAAGATCTGTCGGGAATAAATAGGGTAGTGGTTGCCCATGTTTAGAGGTATGGGCTTTCAAGTTATAGACTAATATTTTCAGTGTTGAACTTGAATAATCATAAAGCAAAAAATATAGTTAAGTAGATCCGGTGGGTACGGCAGTTCGTTTCTTTCATTCGATGAGGGAATAGAGAATTGTTAGCCATAGGATAGATGGTAAGAAGGAGTAGAGATTCTTATGATTGAAAAGTTAGATCTGCTAGAGCAACGCTATCGTGAGCTTGGACTTACCATATCAGATCCCAATGTGATAGCCAAGCAAGATGAATGGCAAGAGCTGATGAAAGAACATGCTCATATTCAACCGATTGTGGAGAAATATAGAGAATATAAGGATATACTCAAGGAGATTGATGACTTACGCAGCTTATTGGCCGAGGGACAGGAGGATGAATTCCAATCTCTTGTTGAGGAAGAGCTAAAAGCCTTTGAAGAAAAAGGTGAAGCAGTGGGAAAAGAACTTCAATTTTTACTTTTGCCCAAGGATCCAAACGATGATAAAAACGTGGTAGTGGAGATAAGAGGGGGAGCAGGAGGAGAAGAGGCTGCACTCTTTGCTGCTGATCTTTTGAGGATGTATACTCGCTATGCTGAACGAAACGGTTGGAAATGGGATATAATGAATGCCAACTACACCGATATGGGAGGAGTCAAAGAGATAGTATTTGTCATAGAAGGTAAGGGGGCATATAGCAGACTCAAATATGAAAGTGGTGTTCATAGAGTACAACGTGTCCCCACTACTGAATCAGGTGGTAGGATACACACCTCTACAGTGACTGTGGCAGTATTGCCTGAGGCAGAAGATGTTGAGGTAGATATAGATCCAAGTGATATTGAAATAGATGTATTTCGTTCGTCGGGACATGGTGGGCAGAGTGTAAACACTACAGATTCTGCAGTACGTTTAACTCATATTCCTACTGGTTTGGTAGTTACGTGCCAAGATGAAAGATCTCAACATAAAAATAGAGCAAAGGCAATGCGAGTCCTCAAGGCACGTCTATTTGATATGATCCAAACAGAACAGCAAAGTGAATATGCTGAGGAGAGAAGAAGTCAAATAGGAACAGGTGATAGGAGTGAACGTATACGGACATATAATTTCCCTCAGGGACGAGTCACTGATCATAGGATTGGGTATACAGTTCATCAACTTGAAGTGTTTTTAGATGGAGATATTGATGAGATGTTAAATGCTCTTATTGAGGCCGATCAGGCAGAGACTCTCAAGAAAATGGCACAGTAGCTTTAGATGATGTTTACTTTGGATAGGGTTAGTATTTTTTATATTATTGAGCGCTAAGATTGCTACTTTCTAAAGATATTCATACAGTATCACTTCTTCGAATAAGATGTATGGAGCTTTTAACGATGGGGCTCTGTCATAAAGAGGGAGATGATACTCTTGAATAGATTTGTTATAAGTATTATAGTTGGTATCAGCGCCGGCATAATAGGCACCGGTATAGGTGGTGCATTTGCATTCATATTGCGACAACCTTCTAGACGTACATTAGGTATGCTTATGGGGTTTTCTAGTGGGCTTATGCTAGCAGTTGTGTGCTTTGATCTCTTACCTACTGCATTCGAAATCAGCAGTTTAAGTAGTGGGATTACGGGTATCATTGTAGGAGTAGTTCTTATAATTATATGTGAAGATATAATTAGCTCTCAAACTCATGTAGTGCTAGGAAAACAAGGTGGCTATATGCGAAGTGGAATACTAATAGGTATAGGAATTGCCCTACATAACTTTCCTGAAGGATTGGCTATAGGTTCAGGGTTTACAGCAGCACAGTCCTATGGCCTAGGGCTCAGTATTTTAATTGCCATACACGATGTACCAGAGGGCATGGCTATGGCTACTCCCCTAATTGCGGCAGGAGTTAGTAGTAAGAAAATTTTTTTATATACTATTTTAGCAGGTGTTCCCACGGGTATAGGAGCACTTATAGGATATATAATAGGAGGTATATCCCCTACGCTCATAGGTGTGTGTTTGGGATTTGCGGGGGGAGCAATGGTATATATAACCTGTGGAGAACTCATACCTGAATCGCGTAGTATATATACTGGCCGAATATCAGGTATTGGAGCTGTCTTAGGGATTGTGGCAGGCATAGTACTTACCAGCATAATCGTTTAAGCTATGTAATAAAAGGAGTAGGAACAATTGGAGACTATTATACGAGTAGTAGAAGATGTAGAAAAAGATAATGGGACAATCAAAAAAGGAGCTACATATATAAAAAAGGGCCAAATAGTGGCTTTCCCCACTGAGACTGTCTATGGACTAGGTGCAAATGCACTAGATGCTAATGCTGTTAGGCGCATATTTAAGGCTAAAGGAAGGCCTTCTGATAATCCACTTATAGTACATATTGGTGATATTGACAGTCTCAATGAGCTGGTTACTTATGTACCCGATAAGGCTAGGCTTTTAATAGATAGATACTGGCCAGGTCCCCTTACTTTGGTGTTACCAAAATCAACCGTTATACCCGACGAGGTTACTGCAGGGCTCCATACAGTTGCAATTAGGATGCCAAGTCATCCTGTTGCCCATGCCCTTATAAGGGAGAGTGGAGTGCCCATTGCAGCGCCCAGTGCCAATAAGTCAGGAAGGCCTAGCCCTACATCAGCACAGCATGTAATAGAGGACTTATATGGAACGATCCCATTCATAATAGATGGAGGAGAGTGCAATGTAGGTCTCGAATCTACAGTTTTGGATATGTCTAGGGATATACCCATTATATTGAGGCCAGGTGGTATAACCAGGGAAATGATTGAGGGTATTATAGGCAGTATAGAGGTAGATAGGCGCGTTCTTGAACCACCAAAAAAGGGGGATGAGATACGTTCGCCAGGCATGAAATATACACACTATGCCCCTAATGCCCCTGTGGTGATAGTAGAAGGCGATATAGACAATATAGTAGTTAAGGTGAAAGAGGTAGCCAAAGACTATGGTTCCACGTATGAGAGGATAGTGGTACTGGCCACAGAGGAGACAGCCCCTATGTACGAAGGCGAAGACTTCATAGTACTTATAATGGGGAGTAGGGCAGAACCTTCTACAATAGCCTCAAATCTATTTGCTGTCCTTAGGGAATGTGATGAGAGGAAGGCTCATTTGGTAATTGCCGAAGGGGTTGAACAGACCCATGAAGGGTTAGCTATAATGAATAGGATGCTACGAGCAGCTGCATTTCGTGTGATTAAATAGATTTAAGTGTATAAATTACAAGGGGGTTATTCTCTTGAAATCGGTGTTATTTGTATGTACTGGCAACACTTGCCGGAGCAGTATGGCAGAGGGTATTTTCAACGATATGGTTGAAAGGGATGCGCATCTAAGAGATAAAGTTAGGGGCAAATCGGCAGGCGTATTTGCCTTGGAAGGAGCTACGGCAAGCGATGGTGCCATAAGAGCTATGGAAGAGATGGGTATAGATATAAAAGCTCATAGGGCACAGCGTCTTGTTCCCTCCATGATACGGGAAGCAGATATAATATTTGCCATGACACGGAGTCACAAGGATGCAATATTGTCCATAGTACCTTCAGCGGCGGCAAAGACATATACTCTTGCTGAATATGGAGGAAAATTTGATAAAACCCTAAGGGGAATGGATATAGAAGATCCCTATGGTCAGCCTCTAGATATATATAGAAAAAGTGCACAGGATATAAAAAAGATCCTCGAGATTATAGTGGAGCATATAGATATATAAATCCCTATTAATTTGGGTTAAAATTTGGCTATCATGGATTCAATTATACAATGTAATTAATTTTCTAATATTTATATTGGATGTCCATTGTGAAGATCTAGTTTAGAATTTGCAATTTATAGAAACGTAAGATGTATAAAGTTGCAAGGGAGTGTGAGATATTACAAAAGTGGAGTAAATTATTAAGTACGCTATTAAAATTTTAGGACATATGTAGTGCAGGCTTTATATTATTATATGGTATAGCGTAATATTTTTTCCTTTAATATCTCAATATGTTATACTGCCATCATATATGTCATATTGTAGATCCAAGAATCTAGATTTGAGCACTGAAATTGTGGACATGATATGTTATAATAATATATAATTTTATAGAGTAAAAAATTCAATGATGTCAATCATTATCTAAAAGGAATTGATGCATCTAGTCGAAGGGAGTTTATAATATGGCAAATGTTCACGTTTTAGATCATCCCCTTATACAGCATAAGGTTACCCTTATACGTGACAGTAGTACGGGGTCAAAAGAGTTTAGGGAGCTTGTAGAGGAACTTGCGCTCCTTATGACATACGAAGTTACTAGAGATTTACCACTTAAAGAAGTGGAGATAAAAACACCGGTAACACGAGCTAAGTCGAATGTTATATCAGGTAAGAAAGTAGGGGTAATACCAATACTCAGGGCGGGTCTTGGAATGGTAGATGGTGTGCTCAAGCTTATACCAGCTGCCAGAGTAGGGCATATAGGGCTCTACAGAGATCCTAAGACTTTGGAGCCGGTTGAATATTATTGTAAGTTACCCTCTGATCTAGAAGAGAGGGAACTGATAGTGGTTGACCCAATGCTTGCGACTGGTGGTTCTGCTTCAGCGGCCATAGATTTTATAAAGCAAAGGGGAGGGTGCAACATCAAATTTGTATGTCTAATTGCTGCACCAGAGGGAATCGAAAAGCTTACATCAGACCATCCAGATGTGGATGTATTTGTGGCATCAGTAGATGAGTACCTGAATGAGCATGGATATATTGTACCTGGATTGGGGGATGCAGGCGACAGGCTATTTGGTACCAAGTAAAAAGGATGGTGATATGAATTGTCTGCAGAAGTCATTAAAAATATAAGACAAACAGAGCAGCAAGCAGAGGAGATACGACAAGATGCCATGCTCAAGGCACGAGAGATAATAGAGAGTGCTGAGAAGCAGGGTGTTGATATCTTAGAAGATAGTGCTAAAGATGCAGCAGAAGAGGGGAAACAGTTAATTGCAAAAAAGAGATCTGAGGCTATGCAGGAAATAGAAAGGCTCAAGGTCGAGAGTGAGGAGAGAAGTATACAGTTGGCAGCACAAGCCAGGGCACAAAAAGATAGGGCATCTTCTTTCATAATGGAGAGGATAGTGAAATTCTATGGCGATAATTGATATGAAAAAACTTCTGCTCATAGGTCTTGAATCTGAGAAACAGTCTATTTTGGAATATCTCCAAGATAGGGGTAGCGTCGAGATAACAGATATGGATGAAACTGATGAATTTATGGATATAGAGAATTCAGCTGACGCAGAGCATATAGATAAGCTCTTTAACCAGCTTGCAGAGACTGAGTCTGCCATTGAAACTTTGAATAGGTTAGGCAAAATAGAGCGTAAACTACTTGAGCCACCTAACGAAGTAACGGCCCAAGATCTTAGATCTAGACTAAAAAACAAGTCTGAGATGTTGGCCATTGTACAAGAATGTAGGGACATGGATAGAAAGCTCAATGAGATAGATACAAGAGCCACCCGTATAGAGGATACAATTCCTCAATATGAGGCTTGGATTGGACTTGATATACCCGTAGATAAGATTGGAGATACTAGGACATCTAAGGTTCTTGTAGGTTCAGTTGAGACAAGTAGGGGGCAGGCATTTGAACAGGCCGTTGAATCCGATTTAGATCTCATGTATGTGGAAAATGTAGGTAGCTCTAGGGACAGTACTAATTATTTAGTTATATATCACAGGTCGGTCCAAGATGAGGCCGAGTCAGTACTGCGTGAGTTCGGATTTATAAACGCTACTTTCAGTGGTGTAGAAGGTACCCCTAAGAAAATTATAAATTCTTTAAATGCAGAGCTTACCTCTATGCAAGAGGAAAGAGAGAATATACTTAAAAGAGTGGGAGAGCTTGCCTCTGATGTAGGTGAATTGGAGCTCTTTTATGATGCCCTGTCAACTGAGCTAGATAGGGCAAAGGTAGCCCTTCGTCTTGGGGAGAGTGATAGGACATTTTTCCTCAGGGGATGGGTACCATCTAGGGAGGCAGATAAGTTAAAAGAGGGTCTATCTAGATTAACTGAATATTACTATATAGAGCTTGAGGAACCAAAAGAAGGAGAGGAATTTCCTGTGGCTTTGGACAATCCACCAATTGTAAAGCCCTTTGAGGTTATTACCAAGCTATATAGTACCCCTAGTCCACATGAGCTAGACCCTAATATATACATGGCGCCTTTTTATTTTATGTTTTTTGGAATGATGGTAGGTGATGCAGGTTATGGAATAATCATGGCCATAGTCTGTGCCTATATGACTAAAAAATTAAAATGGCAAGGTGATACCAAAAAACTGGGACTCCTCATAGCTCTTGGTGGGATATCTACATCTATATGGGGAGTGTTATTTGGTAGTTGGTTTGGTAATCTAGGAGAGTTATTGGGAATTCAGCCAGTACTGTTGAGTCCATTAGATCAGCCCATAGAGATGCTCATATTATGTTTTGCCTTAGGTATAATACATCTCTTTGCAGGTATGGCAGTTAAGGCCTATATGAACATAAGGGAAGGCCAAATATGGGCTGCAGTATTTGATCAAGGATTTTGGTATGTGTTCTTAATAGGCCTCATACTCATGTTGGTTGGAAAGGGAGCTCAATCAGGGCAAGTAGGCAAGTATATGGCTATTGCCGGCGCTATTGGGCTTATACTTACTCAGGGTAGACATGAGCGGAATATATTTAAGAAGATTACCAAGGGTGTACTTAGTCTATACGATGTGACAGGATATTTAAGTGATGTGCTTTCATATTCAAGATTATTTGCACTAGGACTTACAACGGGAATTATAGGGACAGTAGTAAACGAAATAGGAATGATGTTTGGAACATCTATAATTGGATGGATATTTGCAGCAATAGTATTAGTAATAGGACATGTGTTTAATATACTAATTAATTCTATAGGTGCATATGTCCATTCCAGTCGACTTCAGTATATAGAATTTTTCGGTAAGTTTTTCGAGGGTGGAGGTCATGCCTTCAATCCCTTATCTATAAAAACAAAGTACACACAAGTGTATGACGAGGAGGTAATTTAACAATGGAAATGGGACAAATAATTACAATTTTAGGAATAGCATTATCAGTAATATTACCAGGTATAGGGTCTGCAAAAGCAGTAGGAAAAGCAGGTGAAGCCGGAGCAGGAATTATAGCTGAGGATCCTGACAAGTTTGGACAGGTGCTAATTTTGCAAGCTCTTCCTGCAACACAGGGAATATATGGTCTACTAGTTGCATTTATAATGATGACCAAGATAAACATGTTAGGCACCATGTCACCGGTGGACATTAGTACTGGTTGGCAGCTGTTTGGAGCCGCCCTACCTATAATAGTTGTAGGCCCCGTATCAGCTGTAATACAGGGAAAGACTGTTTTGGCAGGTCTGGGATTGATTGCAAAGAGGCCAGAAGAGTCAGGTAAGGCAATAACACTTGCTGTTATGGTCGAGACATATGCGGTTCTTGCACTACTGGCTTCTGTACTTATGGTAAATGGTATAGCTGTATAAATAAGGGGTTGAAATATATGGATGGAGCTTTAAGCATAAAGGAACGTATCATAGAAGATGCCGAAAAAGAGGCAAATAGAATAATAGAAGATGCACAAAAAAAGGCAGCTGATATCATAGCGGATAAGGAAAGAGAAGCAGAAGAGAAAAGGCAGGCCACACTTAAAAAAAGCGAGGTATTAGGTGAGGAGCAGAGGCGAAAGATGCTATCTGCTGCCAATATGGATATCAGAAAGCATGAGCTGTCAGTAAAGCTTAAGCTCATAGATGAAACCTTTGAGCACGTATTAGAAGATGTGAGGAATATGTCTGATGATGAATATGAAGAGCTATTACTCAATATGCTTCTAGGAAGCTCTTTAAAGGGGACTGAGCAAGTGGTGTTTCCTAGAGAATCTGGACGTATATCCAGACATAAAATCATAAAACAGCTAAACAGGAGGCTTAAAGCCGAAGGCAAACCGGGTAAGATAGAGGTTGCCACTGATGCAGGAGATTTCGAATTTGGGTTTATAATACGTTCAGGTGGTGTTGAGATGAATAATTCCCTTGAAGCTATATTGAATACAATGCGAGAAGAGATAGAGCCTGAGGTGGCGGCTATATTGTTTGAAGAAGAGTCAGGGGAGTGATTGATATGCGTCCAACTACCTACCAATATGCAACAGGTCGTATATGGGCTCTAGAGCCTAAGTTACTTACATTTGACAGGATGGAGCGTATGGTAGATTCTGAAAATGCCCAAGAGGTTTTGAAGATACTATCAGAGACAGAATACGGATCTAAAGTGTCGGAACTCTCATCTCCCCATGACTATGAATCTTTGTTAGATTCAGAAATGAGGAGTGTATATGAATTTATTAACACCGTGACACCGGATGAGATGTTGACCGATCTATTTTTTATAAAATACGATGTGCACAATGCAAAGGTGCTTTTAAAGGCAAAATTTTTAGATTTTGAAGAGCCGGGCTTTTTAAGCCATATAGGAACATTACCTCTAGATACACTCAAAGATGTAATAGATGGCGATGATGGTGATGAAGAAAATGATAATGGCAAATATGCTCATCTTCCTCAATATTTGCGAGAGCCACTTGAAAAAATATACTCTGATGAAATGCCGGGAGAACTAATAGATCCTCAAGGCATTGATGTAGAGCTAGATAGGGCGATGTATAGATATATATTTAAAGTATGTAGAGAAAAGCGACAATCGTTTATGGAACAATATTTTAAACGAGAGGTGGATCTTCTCAATATACGTTCTCTTCTTAGGGTGAGAAATATAGGTGAAGATTTTGAGTTTGGCAAAAGTTTATTTATGCCATACGGGCACGTTGGGGAGGATATGCTAGAGAAGGCCTTTAAAAGCCCATTTGATACATTATCAGATAGTTTTTCCTCTACAATATATTTTAACGTGGTAGATAGAGGAGTAAAGAGCTTTTTGAATACTAACACCTTTACTGAATATGAAAGGCTCTCAGGAAACTTTTTATTAGATTATGTAAAGTCCCAAAAGGGGGATTTTATGGGTATACAACCTATAGCTGGGTATATACTCGCCAAAGAAAACGAAATAGAAAACATAAGGGTTATAATGGTAGGTAAGATAAATAATATCCCAGCAGATAGAGTTCGTGAAAGGTTACGTGATACGTATGTATAAAATAGGAGTTGTAGGAGATAGGGATTCAATATTAGGTTTTAAGCTCCTTGGTCTATCGGTATTTCCCATTAGGAAATCAAAGGAGGCGGGTCTACTCATAAATAGACTTGCCAAAGAAGACTACGCAGTTATATTCGTTACAGAGTCTATTGCCAAGGAGATAGGAGAGACCATAGATAGATATAAGACTGTGCCCTTTCCAGCAATAATTCCTATTCCAAACAATCAAGGGAGCATTGGTTTGGGAATGCAAGGTATTAAGGACAACGTAGAAAAAGCCATTGGGGTAGATATTCTATTTGGAGAAAGAGGGTAGATAGTCGATGGAAGGTAGAATTGTAAAAGTATCTGGACCTCTTGTCGTTGCAGAGGGCATGGCAGATGCCAAGATGTACGATGTAGTTCGTGTAAGTGAGAAACATCTCATAGGTGAGATAATAGAGTTAAGGGGCGATAGAGCCTCTATACAGGTATATGAAGAGACGGCAGGGATAGGCCCTGGAGAACCTGTGTTTTCTACAGGTGAACCCCTATCAGTAGAGTTAGGTCCAGGTCTTATAGAAGCAATATATGATGGAATTCAAAGGCCGTTAGATGATGTTATGGAAATATCAGGTGATAGGATAGCTAGGGGTGTTGATGCACCCGCACTAGATAGGGAAAAAGTGTGGAATTTTGTATCGGTAGCACAAGTAGGGGAATTTGTAACTACAGGGGATGTACTAGGTACTGTCAAAGAAACTCCTGTAGTGGAACAAAAGATAATGGTACCTGCAGGCATAGAGGGGGCCATAGAGTGGATACATGAAGGGGATGCAACTGTAGTTGATCCTATAGCGAAGATACGTACTAAAGATGATAGAGTACTAGAGATTACCATGATGCAAAAGACACCTGTAAGAATAGGCAGACCATATAAGAAAAAGTTGCCTCCAAATGCTCCTATGATAACGGGACAAAGAGTAATTGATACGTTTTTCCCTGTGGCAAAGGGAGGAGTTGCAGCAGTACCAGGTCCTTTTGGTAGTGGGAAGACTGTGGTACAGCATCAGCTAGCTAAATGGGCAGATGCAGATATAATTGTGTATGTTGGCTGTGGCGAGCGAGGTAATGAGATGACAGACGTATTAAGGGAATTCCCCGAACTTGTAGACCCACAGACAGGTGAACCCCTAATGAAACGTACTGTACTCATAGCAAATACTTCAGATATGCCTGTTGCAGCCAGGGAGGCATCCATATACACAGGTATAACTATAGCTGAATACTTTAGGGATATGGGATACAAAGTAGCAATAATGGCTGATTCTACATCTAGATGGGCAGAGGCCCTTCGTGAGATGTCAGGTAGATTAGAGGAGATGCCAGGTGAAGAGGGTTATCCTGCCTACTTAGGTTCTAGGCTTGCTGAATTCTATGAGAGAGCAGGTAGAATTATATGTCTAGGACAAGATGGTCGTGAGGGTGCTATAAGTGCAATAGGAGCAGTATCTCCTCCAGGTGGAGATCTATCTGAGCCAGTTACACAGGCCACACTTAGAATTGTAAAAGTCTTTTGGGGCTTAGATTCTCAGCTTGCATACAGAAGGCATTTCCCTGCTATAAACTGGTTAAATAGCTATTCACTCTATATAGATAGATTGAGCCAGTGGATGGGAGACAATGTTGCGTCTGACTTTAATGAACAGAGACAGAAGGCCATGGCATTGCTCCAAAGGGAGGCGGAACTAGATGAGATAGTCAGGTTGGTAGGTATAGATGCTCTATCTCTACCAGATAGGTTAATCCTTGAGACCGCGCGTTCCATAAGGGAGGATTATCTCCATCAAAATGCTTTCCATGAAGTGGACACATATACGTCTATGGAAAAGCAATATAAGATGCTAAAGTTAATACTTACCTTCTATGAAGAGGCGAAACAGGCATTGGATGAAGGTGCGGAATTTAATGAACTGATATCTCTTCCTATTAGGGAGCGAATAGGTCGTGCCAAGTATGTATCTGAAGAAAACTTAGTTGAACTAGATGACATAATGAGTGAAATAAAACAACAGATAAGAGCGTTATTATCAGATGGGGGTGGACAATATGCTTAAGGAATATAAAACTATACGAGAAGTTGTAGGTCCACTTATGTTAGTTGAAAACGTGGAAGGTGCTAAATTCGATGAGCTTGTTGAGATAGAACAATCCAACGGTGAGATAAGGCGAGGCAGGGTATTGGAGTTAGATGGAGACAAGGCTCTAGTACAGCTCTTTGAAGGCTCTCAAGGTCTACAGATAAGTGAGAGTAAGGCGCGTTTCTTAGGTAGAGGTATAGAATTGTCAGTATCTGAGGATATGTTAGGTAGGGTATTTGACGGCATGGGTGAACCTATAGATGATGGACCTAGGATAATTGCGGAGAGACGCATGGATATAAATGGTGAACCTATAAACCCAGCAGCTCGTGACTATCCGTCTGAATTTATTCAGACAGGGATATCGGCAATAGATGGTTTAAATACTTTGGTCAGAGGACAAAAGCTACCTATATTCTCCGGGTCAGGACTTCCCCATGCTCAGTTAGCTGCCCAAATAGCAAGGCAGGCTAAGGTCATTGGTAGTGATAGTAGGTTTGCCGTTGTATTTGCTGCAATGGGTATAACATTTGAGGAAGCTGACTTTTTTATTACAGATTTTGAACGCACAGGTGCCATAGAACGAGCAGTATTGTTTATGAACTTGGCAGATGATCCAGCCATAGAGCGTATAGCAACTCCACGCATGGCCCTTACAGCTGCGGAATATCTCGCCTTTGAGCAGGATATGCATGTTCTTGTCATATTGACAGATATAACAAATTATGCAGAGGCTCTAAGAGAGACATCGGCGGCTCGGAAGGAAGTGCCAGGTCGCAGGGGGTATCCAGGGTATCTATATACAGACCTTGCTTCCATGTATGAGAGGGCAGGTAGGATTACAGGAAAGGAAGGTTCTATAACCCAAATTCCAATACTTACTATGCCAGAGGATGATAAGACCCATCCAATACCCGACCTTACGGGATATATAACTGAGGGACAGATAATACTTAGTAGGGAATTATATAGAAAGGGTGTCACGCCTCCAATAGATGTATTGCCCTCTCTATCTAGGCTCAAGGATAAGGGCATAGGAAGGGGCAAGACACGTGAAGATCATGCAGACACCATGAACCAGTTATTTGCTGCATATGCTCGGGGCAAGGAAGCAAAGGAACTTGCAGTAATACTAGGAGATGCTGCACTCAGTGATATGGATAAATTATATGCCAAGTTTGCCGATGAATTTGAAAGTAGATATGTGTCTCAGGGTTTTGAAACTGATCGTACTATTGAAGAGACACTCAGCATTGGCTGGGAGCTTTTATCCATACTTCCTAGAGAGGAACTTAAGCGAATTAGAGATGAGTATCTTGATAGGTATCTTCCAGGTGAAGAGGAGGAATAAAACATGGCAATTATGAATGTCAATCCTACTCGTATGGAGCTCTCTCGCCTCAAGGAACGCCTTGATGTAGCAACTAGAGGACATAAACTTTTAAAGGATAAGCGAGATGAGATGGTAAGGCGATATATGGAGCTAATACGTCAAAATAAAGAAATTAGGGAGTCAGTTGAGGACGAGTTGGAAATTGCTCTTGAGAAGTTTCTCATGGCAAGGGCAGTGATGTCGCCAGAGATGCTTGAAGAGGCGGTCATGTTTCCTACTCGTCAAGTAGAGCTCGATATATCAAAAAAGAATATAATGAATGTGCATGTGCCAGTTATAGAAGTGGAGCAGACCAGTGCAGAGGGAGTTTCTCCTTATCCCTATAGCTTTGCAAATACGTCTGCTGAGCTTGATGTAGCCATAAGCACTTTTTCAGATATTCTTCCAAAGATGCTAGAACTGGCGGAGATTGAAAAGACATGTCAGATGCTCGCCGATGAGATTGAAAAGACGAGACGTAGGGTAAATGCCCTTGAATACGTCATGATACCTCAATTAGAGGAGACAATACGTTATATAACAATGAAATTGGATGAAAACGATAGAGCTAGTAGAACTCGACTTATGAAGGTAAAAGATATGATGGAGGAGCGGGAAGCTTAAAAGGAGGATATGAGGTTATCATGCCTTATGTCCTTTTTTACTTGAATACATTTTGCCTAACTGGTAATAATCAAAGTATTGATTGTATTTTGTGGAGGGATTTATGTTGGGCAAGATGGTATATTATATAACCGTTATATTAATAGTGCTATTCTATATATCCATTGGCAATGTGATGACAGAAGCGGATACGACTTATATAGATGATATTATAGCGCTTTCCGATCTAGGATGTACATGGTCATATGCGAATATCCATGGTTGGGGCAAGTTAGATACGGATTATCTTTCCCTGTCAGAGCTTGAAAAAGAGCTTTGTCAAGGCATGGAGGACTTCTTTCCTCATGGCTACCATAATATCGAAAAGGATATCAATGATAAAGTTAGGTATATTACCATGGAAGGACAAAACCATTATGAACAGGCAATCACAATTATCGGCAGTAACAGCGCACAGACAGTTACAAGCATGAATAGTAAAGATGCATATAGGGTTGCGAATACTCAATATCACACATATATTATAGTAGATATAGTTGATAGGATTCCATTGGAAAACTGGGAAGCGAATATAAGTAAACTTAAGATGTATTTCAAGGATAGAAATTGTTCTCCTGTAATATCATATAATTTATTTGGATACTATAATGGAATGTTGAATAGTAAGCAAAGGGAAGAAAAATGCAAGGAAGTGCTTAAAAGATTAGGTGCAACCCATGTGGATAGTATGGAAAGCGATACCCTTATAAGTTTGACAGGTTATGTTTCTAGCATAGGGGATATTGTGGAAACTCCAAAAGGTCCTGTAAATATAAATGTGGCATCTAGATATAATTCATTTGAAGATAGGACTTATATAGTCATAGGGACACCTATTATAAATATAGAATATTGATATATGGAGAAGTATTTAAAGCAAATGGAAAATTAGTTCGTTGAAAGGAGGATGTTATGTCGCGGTTTGTAGTTTCAAAGAGCCCACCGCTTAAGGGAAGGATACGGGTAAGTGGTGCAAAAAATTCTGTACTTCCCATAATAGCTGCATCACTTTTAACAGGTGATAGATGTACTGTAGAGGAAGTGCCAGAGCTTGATGATGTGTATACCATCTGTAGTGTTATGGAGTCTTTAGGATCTAAAATCGATTTTACAGATGGTGTATTGAATATAGATAATAGCAATTTGTCTAGCGTGGTTGCATCTTATAAATTCGTTAGGAAGATAAGGGCTTCTTTTTTGATAATGGGTCCCCTTTTAGCACGTAAGGGGAAGGTAAAGATATCATTGCCAGGAGGATGCGCCATAGGTACGAGGCCTATAAACTTGCATCTCAAAGGATTTGCAGCCATGGGAGCTGATATATCATTGGGACATGGATACATTGAGGCCAACTGTGATAGGTTAAGAGGAAGTTCAATTTATTTAGATTTCCCAAGTGTAGGTGCTACGGAGAATATAATGATGGCAGCAACTTTGGCAGAGGGGCAGACAGTGATAGAGAATGCTGCTGAAGAGCCAGAGATAGTGGACTTATCCAATTTTTTAAATGCTATGGGGGCGAATGTCAAGGGGGCAGGTACAGATACAATAAGAATTGAAGGGGTAGACAGGCTCTATGGTGCCTCCCATGCAGTGATACCTGATAGGATAGAGGTAGGGACATTTATGGTGGCTGCTGCCATGACAAAGGGAGATATACTAATAGAAAATGTGGTCATAGATCATATAAAACCTGTAGAGGCGAAGCTCAAAGAGGCAGGGGTCAATGTGGTAGAGGAGATGGATGGCCTGAGAGTTAAATCCACAGCTCCCTTTCACTCCATAGACATAAAGACACTTCCATATCCTGGGTTTCCAACTGATATGCAGGCACAGATGATGGCATTTATGACCATGGTGCCAGGAACCAGTATAATTACTGAGACAGTATTTGAGAATAGATTCATGCATGTAAGTGAGCTCAAGAGATTAGGTGCTAATATAAAGATAGAAGGAAGAAGTGCTGTGGTAGAAGGGGTAGAGAGACTTACTGGGACAGAAGTGAGGGCAACAGATCTTAGAGCAGGTGCAGCATTGGTACTTGCTGGACTGTGTGCAGAGGGTGATACCCATGTATTAGATATATATCATATAGACAGGGGTTATGAGCATTTTGAAGATAAACTCAAGACCCTAGGCGCCGTAATCCATCGTGTAGAATAGTGCTTGTTCCACATAGAGTTCTAATTGGGTTATGTACTGCATATAATAATTGAGTAGCGGTATGGGATGGCAAGGGGGACAGTGAATGAAATGGTGGATAAATGGCATGCTACTCATTGTATTAGTAGTGTTGATAATCCCGTCAATTATAGTAAGGGGATGTTCAAATGATGAATCAAAACCCATTATGGTGGATTCGCAGGAATCTATGGATGAAGATATACTGACCATAGATATAGGACGAAGCAGTGATGAACCCTCTATATCCCTATATGATAATATAGATGGACAGGTCATAGACATTCCACTAGAACAATATGTGGTGGGGGTAGTTGCTGCAGAAATGCCTGCATCTTTCGACATAGAAGCCTTAAAAGCACAGGCTGTAGCAGCTCGGACTTTGGCAGTACGAAAGATGAGAATATATGGAGGGCAAGGATGTTCTAAGTATGGCGTTGACGTAGATGTATGTTCTTTCTACGGTCACTGTCAGGCTTGGATATCAGATGAGGAGCAAAAAAAGAATTGGGGTTCTAGCTATAATGAAAAACGCAGCAAAATAGTACAGGCGGTGGAGGAAACCCGAGGTGTTATACTCAGTTATCAAGGTAACCCCATAGAGGTATTTTTTTATTCTACAAGTAATGGCAAGACTGAGGATTCTGCAGAGGTCTTTTCCAGGCAACTACCTTATTACAGTGTGGTAGATAGTGTCGGTGAAGAGGATGCTCCCAAGTTTAAGGGGATATCTTCGTTTTCTCGAAGAGAATTTGTAGAGATATTCAAAAAGCATTATCCTAAAAGTAAACTTACTATGGAAAATATAGAATCCCAAGTAAAAATATTAGGACATACCAAGGGTGGTCGTGTGGATGAAATAACTATAGGGGGAGTTAAATTAAAGGGAAAAGATGTTCGTAGTATATATGATCTAAATTCAGCTGATTTTAGTTTCGAGTTTTCCGATGACAAGGTAATTATACATACCACAGGTTATGGTCATGGTGTAGGCATGAGTCAAGTTGGGGCAGATAGAATGGCTAGAGGAGGCAATACATTTATTGAGATCTTAGAACATTATTACATAGATGTTGATATAGATACAATTTATTGATAGAAAATACAGCATATGCTGTATTTTTTTTTATTTTTTGGACACAATTTAGAAAAGGAGGTGGATTTATGGATAAAGATATGAACAAAGCTGACAATGATCGTATAAAACCTGATAAGGTATCGAAAGAGCCAAGACGTATATTTAATAGGGAAAAATTTATAAGTTTTCTAGATAGACAAGGTTTTTACGTGGTACTCTTTATATGCATATGTGTGATTGGTGTAACTGCCCTTATAACAACTGGGAAGGGCAAAGAGCCACAGAGTGAACAACAAGACGGGGTACAAAATGGAGATTATGATTTAGATGACAATATATATTCGAACATGTATAAGACAGATGGATCAACCAAAGATGGGGAAGATATGGATAATGTAGAAATAAAAGTGGAAGATGTACTTACTGACGATGGAGACAAGGACAAGCCCGATGAGCTGGATAATAAGAAGCCAGATGGCGATAATGAAAATGTCGAGAAAAAAACAGTGTCAAAGAAGGACAAAGATAATGGTAAAACCTCAGAGGATAAAATAAAGGCAGCAAGCAATCCCCAAGATAAGACCATATCCGGTAAATTGGGTAAAATAATGCTTAAACCTGTGCAAGGTGATACTATAATAACAGACTATGCCCAAGACGAACTCATATATTCTTCTACCCTCAAAGAATGGCGTACCCATCCAGCAATTGATATAGAGAGTCAATTGGGCAGTGAGGTGAAGGCTGTATTAGATGGTGTAGTACAGGCAATAGAAGAGGATCCACTCATGGGAATAGTTATAACCTTGGATCATGGAGAGGGCCTAATCACAAAATATGCAAATGTCTCTACTAAAGATATGGTGCAGATAGGTCAATATGTGGTAAAAGGACAGGTCATAAGTGGCGTAGGAAAGACTGCTTCTTCAGAGGTACTCGATCCTCCCCACCTTCATTTTGAAGTGATTATGAACGGAAAGAATGTCGACCCAAAACAATTTTTTGAATAGTGTATACTGGAGCAATTGTCTTTGGGGTAACAACAGAGTTTAAGATTAGCAAATCTACAATCCATACTGTATTAGGTATTGGTCTTACTTCCATAGTTGTGTGAATATGTCATGTGACACAAGCAAAGAATTTATTTTAAGGGCCTGCTACCATCAATTAGATAGTAGGCCCTTTGTAGTGCTTCATGTATCATATGTGACTTAATGGAGAAAACCCGTTATGAGGTTTGATAGTTTCCGATTATTAGTGACAAGATAAAGGATTGGTTGTATACTGTGTTGTAAATTAAAAGTTTGAAGCTTTCTGTATGGAGTTTATTGAGAATAGATGATATAATCAAACTATATCATATAAAAAAAGATAAAATATGAAAGGTCTTTTGTATGCTAGCAATTATGTTGTGTTTTTTATAAATCCCAAATATGTGTAAATAATATGAATCACTTCTTTTTTTATCCCCTTATGCATATCTATCCTATAGAGTAACATTTATTTCAGACAGGTATGTAAGGGGGTTCTCGGTTTGAAAGATTATATTGAAGAGAGGGTTATGGAAGTTGCAAAATACATAATAGATACTGGAGCAACTGTTCGTGAGGCAGCAAAAGTGTTTAAAGTTAGCAAATCTACAATCCACAAAGATATGTCAGAACGATTACCTAAGGTCGATCCTATTACATATGAAAAAGTAAAAAAGATATTAGAGAAAAATAAAGCCGAGCGACATATTCGAGGGGGATTTGCCACAAAGATGAAATATAAAAGAGAACTTGGCATAAAAAAGCCATATTAAAAGAGGATTTTAGGGAGATACGTCGAATAAAACACTAATGGGTGTTTAACGCACGAAAGAAAGGAAAGATGGCGGTGTTTGGATATAAGGACATAGGTATAGATTTAGGGACTTCAAGTGTATTGGTATATATGCGAGGTAAAGGCATTTTACTTAGGGAGCCTTCTGTTATTGCAATTGAAAAGGATACAAATGAAGTACTAGCTGTGGGAGATGAAGCGAGGATGATGATAGGTCGAACGCCGGGGAATATAGTCGCTCTTCGACCTATGCGGGATGGTGTTATCTCCGATTATGAAATTACACTCAAGATGCTCAGATATTTTCTGCGAAAGGCAGCTGGTAGGAATATATTTAGAAAACCTAGGGTTGTAGTGTGTGTGCCAAGTATTGTAACCGAGGTGGAAAAGCGAGCAGTATTGGATGCAACATATGAAGCAGGGGCAAGGCACACATATTTAATTGAGGAGTCAATTGCAGCTGCCATCGGCGCCGGCGTAGATATAAGCAAACCATGTGGTAATATGGTAGTTGATGTGGGGGGAGGTACCACTGATATTGCCGTAATATCCCTTGGAGGTGCTGTGATAACTGATTCCATTAGGGTAGCAGGTGATACATTCGATGAAGACATTACACGTTATATGCGAAAGAAATATAATCTTCTTATAGGAGAGCGAACAGCTGAAGATATGAAAATAGAAATAGGTTCAGCTTTTCCACGTAAAGAGAAGGCCGAAATGGTGGTGACAGGGCGAAATTTGGTATCAGGTCTACCTAAGACTGTTGAAGTTGGCTCTGATGAGATGTTGGAGGCATTGGCTGAACCTATACAGTCCATCGCCGATGCAGTACATGCAGTACTTGAGCGTACACCACCAGAATTGGCTGCCGATGTAGGAGAAAATGGAATAATTATGACAGGAGGCGGGGCTCTCTTATATGGTCTTGATAAATACATACAAGAAAGAACTAAGATTCCGGTATATGTATATGAAGAGGCACTGTCAAGTGTGGTAATTGGTACAGGTAAGGCGCTGGAGAACATGGATGTCTATGCAGATTCGGCAATGTCTGAGTATAGGCGAAGCACCTTATATCAAGGACGTTAATTTTAAAGCAGGGGCTTTCGTACTATTTTAACTTATGAAAAACTGCGATATACTAAAGATAGATATATCTTTATCATCTGGTGAGGTATATAAAGGGGTGGTTCTAAAATGCTTAGAGGTATATATACTGCTACAACTGGAATGATTCAGCAATCTAGAAGGCTAGACACAATAGCCAACAATTTGGCCAATATAAACACCAATGGTTACAAGCGTGACAAGGCAATAGATAGATCTTTCGAAGATGAATTGCTTTTGCGTACAGGTGGGGGAGTAGGTTCATCCACAAGGCATATAGGAGATATAAATCATGGTGTATATATGGATGAGGTAGTGACCTCATTTGAACAAGGCTCCATTAATCAGACTGAAAATAGCACGGATCTAGCTCTATTGGGCGAGGGTTTTTTTACAATTCTAACTGACAGTGGAGCACGGTATACTAGGGATGGTAGTTTTACAATCGATAATTCTGGAAGGCTTACCACTATTGAAGGTTGGCCAGTATTGGGGGAACAAGGGGAGATCTATCTAGAAGATGATAACTTCATAGTGGACAGATTCGGCAACGTATTCCAAGATGGTGCCCATGTAGATACACTCCTAATTGTGGATTTTGACGATAAATATGCATTGAGAAAATCAGGGGATAATTACTTTATGAATATAGATGATACCAATCAGCCAGTACAATTTACTGGCGAGGTAAGGCAGGGTTTTTTGGAAGGTTCAAACGTAGAGGCCATAAGGGAGATAGTAGATATGATGGCTGCTACCCGAACATATGAGACAAATCAACGTCTGATAAAGATGATGGACAGCACTTTAGATAGAGCTGTCAACGAAGTAGGAAGGGTATAGGGGGATACATATGATAAGGGCATTTTATAGTTCAGCTTCTGGCATGCTAGCTCAGCAGACTAATATAGACACCATTTCAAATAATATAGCAAATATAAATACTGTAGGGTATAAAAAAGGTAAGGCTTCCTTTAAAGATGCAATGTATACTGCTATCGAGAGGAGGCCTCAGCCGGTAAACTTAAGGCTAGGCAACGGAACTCGGGTGGGAGCTGTACAAAAGTATTTCCATCAAGGTATAACTCAATCGACTGGAGGTTCATTAGATATCGCAATACAAGGCCCGGGTTTTTTCAAGGTAGACGGAGGCAATGAAAATATACTATATACTCGAGATGGGAACTTTAAATTGTCTTCTGAAATTGATGGGCAAGGGGCGATATTTAGATTAGTGACGTCTCAAGGACACTACGTACTAGATGCCGACACTGGTCAACCCATATCCTTTAGGCCATATTATCCACAATATGGGATGACCTTCTCTCAGGATAATATTCACATATCTGAGGATGGTGTTGTATCTCTTCAAGATGATGAAGGTAATGCCTATGGCATGGGTAGAATAGCGATTGTCTCCTTTGTCAATCCACAGGGACTTGAATCGATGGGGGATAATATGTATAGAATGCCTATAGATGATGGTTCAATAACTGGACCTGAGGTAGGGGATACAGGGTCTAAGCTTATGCAGGGCTTTTTAGAGAGATCTAATGTGGATATATTAGATGAAGTGACGGATCTTATAATGGCTCAGAGGGCATATCAGATGAGCTCTAGAGTGCTTCAGACAGCAGATGAGATGGAGCGACTTGCCAATGATCTGAGGGGATAATATGTAAAGGCTTATCATATATATGATGAATAAATGGCTATTAAGGTGATTGCTATATAAAATGGCGATCACCTTTTTAAGTTTGAATGAGAAGGATTTAATATTGTCGTCTATTTTGATATAATCATTATATAAATCTATTTAATATGAGGAGGAAACCATGGATATAGGAGAGATAATGAATATATTACCACATAGGTATCCATTTTTATTGGTGGATAAGGTTATTGAACTAGAGGCAGGTAAGAGTGCAGTTGGAATAAAAAATGTAACTATGAATGAACCTTTTTTTCAGGGACATTTTCCAGGTTATCCAGTTATGCCTGGTGTACTCATAGCAGAGGCTCTAGCTCAATTAGGGGCAGTAGCAGTACTTAGTTGCGATGAATATAGGGACAAATTGCCTGTCTTTGCAGGTATGGACAAGTTTAGATTTAGAAGGCAGGTAGTGCCTGGTGACCAGCTCTATCTTGAGGCAAACATCACAAGACTCAGAGCTACCATAGGAAAGGGGCATGTTAGAGCAACTGTGGAAGGAGAGATTGCAGCAGAAGGTGAGATATTATTTGCCCTAACTGATGTAGATATGGACAGCTAAGTCAATCCCATAGATTATATTGTTCCCTATTCATAAGGGCGGTGAGCACTTGCTCTCGCGCATTTGGAATTATGTCAGTTATATAGTCCATGAGCTCTTTCATCTCTTGTCTTTTAGTTCTGCCGTCGGCAGGGCAGGAGTTTTGGAGTATGGGAAGAGACATCTTCTTTGATGCAGTCTTTATTTCAGATTCAGGTACATAAATAAGGGGCCTTATAAGCGTGATATCCTTCCTATCTAGATAAGTGACAGGTGAAAATGTATTTATACGGCCTTCATAGAATAGACTGAGGAGAAATGTCTCTATTGCATCCTCCCTATGATGTCCAAGTGCCACTTTCTTACACCCTATTTTGAGGGCAGCATTATGCAGAGCACCTCTACGCATTCGTGCACATAGAGAGCAAGGATTTTTTTCTTGCCGCTTTTCGAATACCACTTTGCCTATAAGAGTATGTTTTATTATAAGGGGAACCTCTATTTTTGCACAAAACTGTTCAATTATTGATGTGTCTACATCTTCAAAGCCTAGAGTTAGCATTATTCCATAGAGTTCAAACTTGACAGGGGAAAAATATCTATATAGGCTCAAGGCATTTAGAAGCATGAGACTGTCCTTTCCACCTGATACTCCTACTGCTATCTTATCTCCATTTTGAATCATGTCAAAATCTTCTATTGCACGTCTCAGACAACCAAGTATTTTCTTCATAAAATTCTCCTCTTACTGTCAATATTCACTAAATGCTATTATATACTAAATGTATTTATCTCTACAACTAAAATATTTTAAGGCATTGTTCTAGCAAGTTATTATTATTTATTGGTTGGAAAATAGTCATTATCTTTTAAAAGGTGGTGGCTATTTTATAATTAAACAACAAAACATCTTTTTGTAACTCCATAAAAACACATGATGATTTAATGATATTGTGGAAAAACATTCGGATTTTTATTAAATTCTAATTGAAATTGTGATATACTGAACTAAATTGATGTAAACTAATATTATCCTTTGAAGGAGTAATAGTATGGCAAAGATAAAGCGAAATGAACGAATTGGAGCAATGATTAAGATACTGACAGATAGACCTAGTCATATATTTAATTTAAATGAATTTAGTGAACTTTTCTCTGTTTCGAAATCCACCATAAGTGAGGATATTGTGATAATAAGGGATATGATGGATAAGTTTTCTCTGGGTAAAATTGAGACTGTAACAGGAGCAGCAGGGGGAGTCAAATTTATTCCAAGACCTAACCTAGGCAAGGTGCTTCCATTTATATCAGAGATATGCAATATATTATCAGAACCGGGAAGAATATTACCGGGGGGTTTTGTATATATGAGCGATATATTATATATGCCCAATACGGTAAAAAAGTTAGGTGAGATATTAGCTTGGGCGTTTATGGACACTAATCCTGATTTTGTGATAACTGTAGAGACAAAGGGCATACCTGTGGCAATGGCCACAGCTGAGGCTTTAAATTGTCCTATGGTCATAGCAAGACGGGACAGCAAGGCAACTGAAGGACCAGTGGTGACCATAAACTATGTATCAGCATCATCTAAACGTATACAGACTATGTCCTTGGCCCGAAGAGCAGTAAAGGAAGGACAATGTGGTCTTATAGTTGATGATTTCATGAAAGGTGGTGGAACTGCAAAGGGACTTTGTGAATTGCTTAAAGAATTCAATATAGATGTTGCAGGGATTGGAGTTGTAGTTTCCACGGATTCCCCCACTGTTAAGATGGTAAGAGACTATAGATCGATAATGGTGTTAGAGGAAGTAGATGAAATTACAGGTGAGATCATGATAGAACCAGCTAGTTGGCTAGATAGATTATAAACTAGCCTTTTCGGACTATGGCAAAAAAACAAAGAATTTTGAGTAGGTAGGGAGGACTATAGACACATTTGGCGAATTAATATATGTCACAATGTTTTCAACTGGAAGGTGGTGAACTTGATGGATATAACTGACATTCGTATTAGAAAGATAAACAGTGATGGTAAGTTGAGAGCTGTTGCCTCTGTTACCTTTGATGATAGTTTTGTTGTACATGATATAAAGGTAATTGACGGTCAAAATGGGATGTTTATTGCCATGCCTAGTAGAAAAACTCCAAATGGTGAATATAGGGATATAGCTCATCCTATAAATTCTGAAACTCGCAATAAGATTCAAACATTGATTTTACAGGAGTATAATGGTATGGATGAAGAATAGGCTTTAAAGGAGAGTTTCTCTCCTTTAAGGCTTATTTTTTGGCGATCTTATTTGTTTTTTTATAATACAATATTATATAATATATATAAGAATCTTGTTTGCATATGGAGGCGAGTATATTGAGTGATGATGTATATGTTATAATAATGGCAGCAGGAGAGGGAACTAGGATGAAGAGTCGGTTGCCTAAGGTGCTCCATAGAGTATGTGGTCGTCCCATAATAGACTATGTACTAGATGGGGCTAGTGCTGTATCTGAGAACTTGCCTATTTTAGTCATAGGACATAGAAGTGACGAAGTGGTGACTCATATAGGAGATAGGGCATTGTATGCCAAGCAAGAAGAACGCTTGGGTACTGGACATGCTGTCAAGATGGCAGCTCCCTATATAGAGGATAAAGAAGGTTATGTGGTGGTTCTTGCTGGTGACACACCTTTAATACGGGGTGAGACACTTAAATCCATGATAGAGTATGCCATGAATGGTGACTATAGTGCAGTTGCCCTATCTGCCAAAGTAGATGATGCTACTGGTTATGGTAGGATTATTCGCACTGTTGATGGAGATTTTGATAGGATAGTGGAGGACAAGGATGCTACACTATCTGAAAAGGAGATAGATGAGATAAATGCATCTATGTATTGTTTTAGTATAGAGAGCTTACTTTCAAGCTTAGATAGTCTTTCTTGTGATAATGCACAGGAGGAATACTATCTTACAGAGGTTCTTTCAATTCTAAAGGATAGGGGGGAGAATGTAGGGGTATACTGCATAGATGATCATACTGAAATATTGGGTGTAAATACAAGGCGGCAATTAAGTGATGCAGATAGTATAATGCGTGATCGGATAAATGAATTTCATATGGCAAATGGGATTACGATTATAGATCCTAAAACCACCTATATATCCCCATCTGTTAGCATAGGTCAGGATACTGTAATATATCCAGGGAATGTTCTTGAAGGTAATACTAAGGTTGGAAGGGATTGTATACTACGTCCAAACAACAGGATACATAATTCCACAGTAGGTGAAGGGGTGGTAATTGAGTCCTCTGTCATACTTGAGAGTAGTATAGGAGATTATACCAATATGGGACCCTTTGCGTATATAAGGCCTGGCAGTACAATAGGTAGTAATGTAAAGATAGGAGATTTTGTGGAGGTAAAAAATTCCCAGATAGGCGATGGTACTAAAGTTTCCCACCTTTCCTATATAGGTGATGCAACTATTGGACACAATGTAAACGTAGGTGGAGGTGTCATATTTGTAAACTATGATGGCTATAAGAAATATAGGACTAATGTAGGAGATAATGCATTTATAGGGTGTAATGTTAACCTGGTGGCCCCAGTTACCGTTGACGATAATGCATTTATAGCGGCAGGGTCAACTATAACTGAAGATATACCAGAGGATGCATTGGCAATTGCCCGATCTCAGCAGGTCAATAAAAAGGGCTGGGTTTCTAAAAGGAAAAAAGAAAAAGCTCAAAAGAGAGATTAATATATTAGGAGGAGAACGGAAATATGATAGTTCACGGAACAGGCCTTAAAATATTCACAGCTAATTCCAATGAGGATTTGGCTAGTAGTATTGCAAAGCAAATAGGTGTACCTTTAGGTAATTCCCTGGTGACGACTTTTAGCGATGGAGAAATATCGGTAAACATACATGAGACAGTTAGAGGTTCGGATGTGTTTGTGGTCCAATCTACATGTTCGCCGGTAAACGACAATCTCATGGAACTCTTGATTATGATAGATGCTTTTAAGAGAGCATCTGCTGCTAGGATAACGGCTGTAATACCATACTATGGGTATGCTAGGCAGGATAGGAAGACCAAGGCTAGAGATCCGATTACCGCAAAGTTGGTTGCCGACCTTATAACGAGCGCCGGCGCCGACAGGGTACTCACCATGGATCTGCATGCAGCTCAGATTCAAGGTTTCTTCGATATACCAGTTGATCACCTACGTGGGGTCCCCATACTTGCCCAATATTTTATTGAGGAAGGTTTTGAGGGGGACGATCTAGTGGTGGTATCACCTGATCTGGGGAGCGTCACTAGGGCAAGGAGTTTTGCTCATAGATTAAATGCCCCTCTTGCAATAATTGATAAGAGGCGACCTAAGGCAAATGTTGCGGAGGTAATGAACATAATAGGCGAGGTAAAGGGTAGAAGGGTAATACTCATAGATGATGTAATAGACACAGCAGGAACATTGACTCAAGGTGCACGTGCACTCATCGAGAAGGGCGCTAAAGAGGTGTATGCATGTTGTACACATGGGGTACTATCTGGCCCTGCGATTGAGCGAATTGCAGAGTCGCCTATAGAGAAACTTGTAATAACTGATACAATACCTTTAGAACCCGAGAAACGGATAGATAAAATAGAGGTGTTATCGGTTGCTTCACTATTTGCTGAAGCAATAGATAGAATATACGAAGGGTTACCAGTTAGCGTATTATTTGAGTGATATGGGAGGAATCTATGTTTGCGATTATAGGGTTAGGCAATCCAGGCGATAAGTATATGGGTACTAGACATAATACAGGTTTCATGGTAATTGATAGATTAGCTGATGACCTTGACGCGAGGGTGGACAAGTTAAAACATAGGGCATTAATAGGTGAGGGCTGGCTAGGTGATGAGAAGGTAATACTTGCAAAGCCTCAGACCTTTATGAACCTAAGTGGTGAATCTGTACTTGCCATTAAAAACTTCTACAAATTGGATGACTCACATATAATTGTAGTATACGACGATATAGATTTAGATGTTGGACGTATAAGGATTAGAAGGTCAGGCAGTGGAGGCTCCCATAGGGGAATGGGCTCAATAATATATCATTTAAATAGTGAGAACTTTCCACGTATTCGGGTTGGAATAGGAAAACCACCAGAGGATATGGATCTAGTACCCTATGTACTAGATCCCTTTAGTACTCAGGAAGCTCCATATATGACTAAGGCCATAGAGAGGGCAGTTGAGGGTGCTAAGTTGATAGTTACGAAGGGAATATCATACGCTATGAATGAATGTAATGGAGGATGAGTATTGATGGTTCCTATATGGCTTCAGCCTATGGAAAACTGGCATGAATTTATAAGACTAAAGGCATCATTTGAAAAAAACTTAGGAGATATAGAGATAGTGGGCTTATCTGATGCACAGAAAGCCCACATGGTATCTAGTATACTCTACCCCCTTACATCCAATCATCTATTTGTGACCTATGATGATGCCCAAGCCCGACAGATATATAGTGATTTAAAGTTTTTTTTAGGAGATAAAGTAGTATATCTTCCTGCTAAGGATATTTCTTATTATAATATAGTCGCGCGGAGTAAAGAGATAGATGCCCTTCGTCTCAGGGCACTCAATAGATTAATAACTGGAGAAGGAGTTATAGTGGTGGCTTCTGTGGAAGCCATACTTTTTTATACAATTCCACCTGATATATACAAAAACTCTGTATTTACTTTAAATATAGGTGATAGTATCCATCTTCACGAGATTACGCAGAAACTTGTAATTATGGGCTATGAACGGGTGGGAGAGGTTGAAGGACCAGGACAGTTTAGTCAAAGGGGAGGTATATTAGATATATTTCTTCTTACCTATGACACTCCTTTTAGGTTAGAGTTCTTTGACATAGAGTTAGATTCTATCCGAAAGTTTGACCCCATATCTCAGCTTTCTACTGACAAGGTAGATAGTGTGACAATATCCCCATGTAGAGAACTTATACTACCTTCTGGAGATCTATCTGAGATAATCTCCAAAATAGAGGTCGGTACGAATAAATATTTAGACGAGAATAAATATTTAGCTCCCACTGTGAAAGAGAATATAATACAAAAGACCCAAGCAGCCATAGAAAAGCTAAAAAATCATATAGTAGATGACTACATCGAAATGTTTTTTCAATATATGTATTCTGAGTCTGCTACAATACTTGACTACTTAGATGGTGCCGTATTTTTAGATGAGCCCTATCGTATAGAAGAGGGCTATGATATGTGGCTATTTGAGTTTAAAGAGAAATTTAAGCAGGGATTAGAGCAAGGCGAAGTATTACCTCAACAAGCTGAAGTATTCATGCCATATGAGCAAATTTTGGGGATTTTGGGTAATTTAAAGAAAGTTGTGCTCAGAGGTCTCCCTAGGATGGATGAGCACTTTAGAACCAAGGTAGTATATAATTTGTCGGCTAGATCCCTGCCTTCCTATCAAGGGAAGCTAGATATGTTGGCTTCTGATATAGGTTTCTGGAAGGCCAGGGGATATAGTATAATACTTTTAACAGGTACCAAATCTCGAGGAAAAGGTATTAGTTCAGCCTTATCGGAGAATGGAGAAGAATTGCTCCTTCGATATGATATGGAAGGAGAGTTGTTGCCTGGGCAGGTAGTAGGTATACCCGGTAGTATTAGTAAGGGCTTTGAATATGTAGACGGAAAATTTGTAATCATAAGTGATAGGGAAGTCTATGGCTTTTCTAGGAAAAAGAGGCCAGCTAAGCGAAAAAGACAGAGTATAGATCCGTTCACCGATCTTAAAGTTGGCGATTATGTGGTCCATGAAAATCACGGAATAGGCAAGTATTTAGGTATAGAAAAACTTACGGTGGGAGGCCAGAGAAGGGATTATCTCAATATACAGTATTCTGGGTCCGATACTCTATATGTGCCCACCGATCAGATGGACACCATTCAGCCATATATTGCTATGGGTGATGGTAAGCCTAGACTATCTAAGCTAGGAAGCAGTGATTGGCAAAAGACGAAGGCCAGGGCAAGAGAGTCAGCGAAAGAGCTTGCATATAGTCTTGTGGATCTATATGCAGCACGGCAGAAATTAGAGGGTTTTAGATTTTCTCCGGATACTGATTGGCAGAGGCAATTTGAGGATCTATTTCCCCATGAGGAGACAGAAGATCAGCTTCAGGCCATAGAGGAAATAAAGGCAGATATGGAATCAGATAAAGTTATGGACAGATTACTGTGTGGTGATGTGGGGTATGGAAAGACAGAGGTTGCAATACGAGCAGCCTTTAAAGCTGTAATGGATGGTAAGCAGGTGGCAGTGCTTACGCCTACTACCATACTTGCACAGCAACACTATGGCACATTTTCCCAAAGGTTTGAGGATTTTCCCTTTATAGTAGAGGTGTTGAGTCGATTTAGAACTCCCGCCGAACAAAAGAGTATAATAGCCAATATTCATGCAGGTAGTGTGGATATTGTAATAGGGACACATAGGTTGTTGAGCAAGGATGTAAAATTTAAGGATCTAGGCCTCCTCATAATAGATGAAGAACAGAGATTTGGAGTTGATCACAAAGAGACTATAAAAAATATAAAGAAGGATGTGGATGTTCTCACATTGACTGCTACACCCATTCCTCGAACCTTGCATATGTCACTTGTGGGGATACGAGATATAAGTGTAATTGAAACTCCCCCTGAAGAGCGGTATCCGGTCGAGACATATGTGGTAGAGTATAGCCCTACCCTTGTACGGGAAGTGGTAATGCGTGAGATGGGAAGGGGTGGGCAGGTATATTTTGTATATAATAAGGTTAAGCATATGGATTGGATGGCAGGTGAACTGTCAAAACTTATGCCAGATGTTCGGATCGGAGTTGCCCACGGTCAGATGGGGGAGCGCAGATTGGAGAGGGTCATGATAGACTTTTATGAGGGCAATTATGACATGCTCTTATGTTCTACCATAATAGAGAGTGGACTTGATATACCCAATGTAAATACGGTTATAGTATATGATGCCGATTACTTTGGTCTATCTCAGCTTTATCAACTTAGGGGCAGGGTAGGGCGCTCTAATCGTAGGGCCTATGCCTATCTTACCTATCAAAGGGACAAGGTGCTATCCGAAGTAGCAGAGAAACGACTCAAGGCTGTGCGAGAGTTTACAGAATTTGGCGCAGGATTTAAAATTGCCATGAGGGATCTTGAAATACGAGGTACTGGCAATCTATTAGGTCCAGAGCAGCATGGTCATATGGCAGCAGTAGGATATGATCTATATTGTAAACTTTTAAATGAAGCTATTGATGCTGCCAAGGGTAAGAAGCCAAAACCACAGGTAGAACCTACGATAGACATAAAAGTAGATGCCTATATAGATAGCTCTTATATACCCCATGAAGCCCATAAGATAGAATTCTACAAAAAGATAGTAGCTATAGAGGATAGGCAGGATAAGTTTGAGGTGGAAGATGAGCTCATAGACAGATTTGGAGATATGCCACATGAGGTTCAAACCTTGATAGATATTTCCTATATAAGGGCACTTGCAAAACAGATAGGCATAGGAGAAATATCTGAAAGAGATAAAAAGATAGTATTTAAAATGGCAGGGGATGTAGAACTATCTCCTAATATTATTATGGTGATACTAAATGAATACATGAAAGTACTTGTATATAGAAGTTATCCTGTACCTGTATTTACTTTAAAGATGGTTAATATAGCCCCTAAAGCTGTGTTGGACCTCATCGAAGAAATTCTAGAGAGAATTTTACAATTGCAACAAGAGTAGATTATATATATAATAGGTCTATATGATTTAATCATTAGGAAAGGATTGATTTTTTATATGAATAGAGTAAAGAAGCTCGGTCTTATGATATGTATCATATCCCTTTTTATATCTGCAGTGGGATGTGATGCAGTTAAGATAGATCCCGAAAAGGATAGGCAACGTGTAGTTGCTAAGGTAGATGGTTATGAGATACTCAAGGGAGAACTTTTAGATTTATACGACCAATATAAACCAATATATGGAATTACTGATGATGTAGAGGAAGACTCTGAGTATGAAGATACTATAAAGCAGATAAAGGAAGCGCTATTAGATCAGTTAATAAGAGAGAATGTCATATACAATAAGGCTGTAGAAGCAGGTTTTGAGGTAGATGATGAGGTAAAGGCAGAAGTACGCAGACAAATGCTAGAATATATAGAAGAAAATTTAAAACTAGATGAAGAAAATAAGGACAAGGATATTGAAAGTATTGCAGAGGAGCAACTAGAAAAACAGTTAGGTGAATATATAGAACAGATTGGGATTACAGAAGAAGAGTTTTGGGAGAGGGAAGGTAAGTACGAGCAGATAAATCGGTTCATGGATGAGAAATTAAAGGACATTGAAGCCACAGATGAAGATATTCAAGAATACTACGATGAACAACTAGAGGAGCAGAAAGAGAATCCAGAATCTATAGAGATGGCAGCAGTTCAGCTCTATAGGCCAGAGGGCTATATAAGGGTAAAGCACATATTGATAGGACTTTCAGAGTCGGATAGAAAGGAATATGAGAACCTCTTATATGGAGGGGATGAAGAGGGCGCAGATGAATTTCTACAAGAGAAGTTGGTAGAGATAGAACCTGAAGCTAAGGATGTTCTTGAGAGGGCAAAGACAGGAGAAAGTTTTGAGGCTCTCGTGGAAGAGTATAGTGATGATCCGGGTATGGACATAGAGGAAGGATATACATTGAACGAAGATACTAGCTTTGTGGAATCTTTTAAGGAGGCAGCATTTAGTCTCGAAAAAGAGGGCGATATATCTGAACTTGTTCCCAGCAATTTTGGATATCATATAATAAAATTATACGAAATACTCCCAGAGAAAGATTTTACCTTAGATGAGACAAGGGATATAATCAAGATTGTTGTGGAGGATGAAAAGAGAAATAAAAAGTGGACTACTCTAGTAGAGGAATGGGAAGACGAGGCAAATATCAAAAAGTATGAGAAGCGATTATAGTTTTAAATTTTGTCCCTCCCTTTGAGATGGTAAAATAAAAGTGTTTTTTACCATTTGCACGCATAAAAACCAGTTAACAGTAAGATAATATGAATGTGAGACTGGTTTTCTATGGATATAAGATAAAGGAGGGACGCGATTGAAAGCAACAGGAATAGTAAGACGAATTGATGATCTAGGTAGGGTTGTAATACCAAAGGAAATAAGGCGTACAATGCGCATAAGGGAAGGTGACCCTCTAGAGATATTTACAGACAAAGATGGTGTAGTAATACTGAAGAAATATTCGCCTATATATGAATTAGGCAATTTTGCTCAAGACTATACAGAGGCACTTAATCGCAATTTAAAGTATATTGCATGTATTTGTGATAAGGACACTTTTGTAGCTGTGAGTGGAGCGGTAAAAAAGGAGTTTATGGAGAGGCGAATAAGTTCTGAACTAGAGGAGATAATCTATGAGAAAAATACAGTCGTGGTAAATAGCAGTGAAGATGGGGAGTTATATCCCCTTGTGGAAGATGAAGACGTACCATCCAAATATACAGCCCAGGTGATAGTGCCAATAAACAACATGGGCGATTTGGTAGGCGCGGTGATACTCCTCTCTAGAGAACCTGGTGTTACAATGGGTGACACTGAGGTAAAGGTAGCTGAAACAACGGCAAGTTTCTTAGCAAGGCAGCTAGGATAATAAATAAAGATGTACAAAGGCATCGGAGAAAATATCGATGCCTTTTTTAATTTTATATTCTTTATATACTTGTTTGATGATATAATGTGATATAATGATCTTTTTCAGGAGGACTGAGATGAGTAAGAAATCATTTGTTAAAGGGGCGGCAATACTGGCAGCAGCTGGACTGTTAGCTAAACTCATAGGTGCCTTATTTCGTATACCTCTTATGAACATAATAGATACAGAGGGGATGGGTATATATCAGCTAGCCTATCCCATATATGCATTTTTATTGGTAATATCTACGGCAGGTATTCCCACTGCCATATCTAAGTTAGTATCAGAGAGGGTCACTTTGGGAGATCAAAGGGGTGCCTATAGAGTATTTAGGACATCATTCAAACTTCTATTTTCTATAGGGATTGTGACTTCCCTTATACTTCTCATATTTAGCCCTTTATTTGCAAAATTACAGAGCAATGAGAGTAGTGTCTATGCCCTAATGGCAATTGCTCCTGCTCTATTCTTTGTATCTTTGATGTCAGCATATAGGGGTTATTTTCAAGGACTCCAGTTTATGACACCTACTGCTCTCTCCCAAATAGTAGAGCAATTTGGTAAACTGATAATGGGACTTATATTTGCATCGGCATGGATTGATAAGGGCCCAGAATATGGTGCTGCCGGAGCCCTATTAGGTGTTACATTGAGTGAAGTGGCAGCCTTGGCATTATTGATGGGAATGTTCAAGAGAAATCGGGGGGAGCTATTTGATAATATTCGGCGCTCACCAAAGCCAGAATATTATGAGAGTGAACGTAACCTTATACGGAAAATTTTAAATATAGCTATCCCTGTGACAATAGGTGCTTCTATAATGCCCATTGTAAATCTTGCAGATTCGGTAATAGTGATAAATCGGTTAAAGTCAATAGGCTATACAAAATCCCACGCTACAAGTCTATATGGTATGCTTACAGGAGGGGCCAATCCAATTGTAAGTTTTCCCACCATATTTACTATTGCATTGTCAATGAGCCTGGTACCAGCTATATCTGAATCTTACGCAAATAGAGATTGGAGAGAGATTAGACATAGATCCAGTGTTGGAATTAAGCTTACCCTGTTTATAGGTATGCCGGCTGCCATGGGCATGGCAGTATTATCGACTCCAATAATTGAATTTTTATATAGAAATATGGATAGGGTAAAGGCTGCAGCCACAGGAGAATTACTCTCCATATTGGCAATAGGTGTTATATTTTTGACTCTCATACAGACACTTACAGCAATACTTCAAGGAGTGGATAGAGTTATAGTGCCTGTAAAACATCTTGCCACAGGCGCCCTATTCAAGATAGTTTTGACAATAATTTTGGTGGGTATTCCAGAGATAAATGTAAGAGGAGCTGCAATAGGTACGGTGATCTGCTATGGTGTAGCAGCAATATTAGACTTTGCGGCGGTTATAAGATACGCTAGAGTTGATTTTAGTATACGCGATTTTATATTAAAACCTGCAATTGCCACAGGTGTCATGGGCATATGTGTTTCCATGACATATAAATATTCATTTAAGGCATTGGGAAGTAATATTAAATCTACTTTTTTGTCCATAGTAGTGGGAGTGTTCATATATATTCTAATGGTATTTGCCACTGGAATGCTGAGGCGGGAAGAACTTGAGCTTGTGCCAAAAGGTGATAAGTTGGCGAGAGTGTTAGATAAGTTAGGACTTTTGAAAGAGTGATATCAGGAACTATGAGAAGGTGAGAAAATGGGAAATAAACTTACTATTGTAGGTTTGGGACCAGGTGATGAGAGTTACCTAACTTTAGGTGCTATTGAAGCTATGAGAAGAGGAGATATAGTAATAGTTAGGACTATGGAGCATGATGCTATACCATATCTCAAGGAACAGGGAATACGACTTGAAAGTTTAGATAATTTCTATAATACGAAAAAAAACTTTGACCAAGTATATGAAAGTATGGTAGAATACGTAATTGAACGGTTGGAGCAGGGAAATGTAGTACTTGCTCTGCCCGGAGATCCTATGGTAGGCGAACGCCTATCCTGGGAACTCTTAAAGGAGGTAGACAGGAGCCAACTTTATGTAGAGATAATTCCAGGAGTAGGTAGGAGCAATCTAGCTCTATCCATGGCGAATGCAAGTGCTATGGATGGATTCAAGGTAATTGCTGCGCCGGCATTAGCCCAGTGTCACGTAGACACCAGGTGGACCACAGTGATCACAGATATATGGAGTCCCATAGTGGCAGCTGAGACCAAACTAAAACTTTTGAAGTTTTATCCTTCAGACCTTGAGATATATCTGATGACAGATTCTGTAGGGCATATATCCATAGAACTCTACGAGCTTGATAGGCAGGAGATATACGATCATACAACTTGTATATATATTCCTCCACTATCTATGTATGAGGTAGATTCATATGATTTTAAACATCTAGAGAAGATAGTGGCTCTGCTTCGCTCAAGAGATGGTTGCCCATGGGATAGGGAACAGACTCACAAGAGTCTAAAAAAATGTCTCATTGAAGAGACATATGAGGTTTTAGATGCCATAGACAAGGAAGATGTAGACAAGCTCATAGAGGAATTAGGTGACGTGCTTCTTCAGGTTGTATTCCATGCCCAGATAGGAAAGGAGCATGGGCAATTTGATATACACGATGTGACAACGGGCATATGTAAAAAGATGATCCATAGACATCCCCATATATTCGGCGATATAATAGTTGAGGATCAGGCCGAGGTGCTTGAAAATTGGGAGGCTATAAAAAAGGAAGAAAAAGGCCTCACTACTTATACCCAGGTGTTACAAGATATACCTTCTAATCTGCCAGCTTTAATGCGTGCATACAAGGTACAGAAAAAGGCTGCATTGGTTGGTTTTGATTGGGATATAGTAGAAGATGCATTTGAAAAATTAGAAGAAGAGGTATATGAGTTAAAAGAGGTATATTTAGGTGACAATATAGATAGAATAACTGATGAGGTAGGGGATGTGCTGTTTGCAACAGTGAATGTAGCGAGGTTTTTAAAAGTGGAACCCGAATTAGCCCTTACGTCTACTATAGAAAAATTTATAAAGAGATTTAAGTATATAGAAGATAATGCCGATATATGTATAGAAGATATGTCTCTAGAGGAGATGGACAGGCTTTGGAATAGTGCAAAAGCACTATTTTCAAAGGAGTAACATGTATAAATCATGTAATATATGGTAAACATATAACTAATATTCTTCCTTATGAAAAAAAAATAAAATTCCTGTCTAAAAAGGAGGAATTTTAGGAGATATAGCGAATATGCTATTAGTGTTAATTTTAATAAAGAGGAGGTTACAAAGAAGTGAATAAATCGGAATTAGTGGCTGCTATAGCAGAGAAGAGTGAACTTACAAAGAAGGATGCGGAGAAGGCATTAAATGCCTTCATAGAATCTGTAACAGAGGCGCTTGCAGATGGTGAAAGGGTACAGCTCGTAGGTTTTGGTACATTTGAGGTACGTCAAAGGGCGGAGAGAAAAGGCAGAAATCCTCAAACTAGAGAGGAAATTATAATTCCTGCTTCTAAGGCTCCAGTATTCAGAGCTGGTAAAGGTCTGAAAGATTCTGTTCAATAATTGAGTATGAAATAAAGGCCGGGGATATCACCCGGTTTTTATATTTTTGGAGTTCAAAAAAACAGATAGATTAGAGGGGGGAGATTATGCGTCTAGATAAGTATTTGAAAGTGTCCCGTATTATAAAGCGTCGCACCCTTGCCAATGAAGCATGCGAGCAGGGTAGAGTTTTGTTGAACGGGAAAGTGGCAAAGCCAGCTGCAGATGTGGATGTGGGAGATGTGATAGAGGTTAGATTAGGAGATAGTATAAGACAGTATGAAGTATTGGATATATCAGAACATGCCTTAAAGAAGGATGCTGGCAATATGTATAGAGAGCTCACCTAGGGGAGTGTTATAGTCATAGAGTTATTCCACTAAAACTAAAATTCAGCTACTGAAGGGTAGTTGAATTTTAGTTTTGTTTTTTGTAAATAATACATATATCAAAATAAATTTGGGAGGAATTCTATGAACTTAAAGAGAGTTATATCATACTTATTGGCAATGACTATTCTATTACTTATATTGCCGTCATGTGTCCAAAAAGAGATCCCCAAAGAAAAAGAACCCACTCCAAAGGAGGAGACATTGCCTGAAGAGACAAAGCGTCCCCCGCTTCCCAAACAGCTTCAAGCTCAAGAAGGTGTGGAACCAAAGTTAAAGGTATATATGCATAATACCGGTAAGATTGAAGAGATGGGATTTGAGGATTATGTAAAGGGCGTAGTGGCAGGTGAGATAAAGAATGATTGGCCTGCTGAGGCTATAAAGGCCCAGGCCATTATAGCACGTACGTTTGTACTTGATTTTATATCTACAAAGGGGCATTCAAAACATAGTTCTGATGCCCATATATCCACTGATATTGAGGAGGCACAGGCATGGAATAAGGATGAGATAAATGACACAATCAATAAAGTTGTGGATGAGACAAGGGGCCAGGTACTCACCTATGATGGTAAATTTACAAAGACATGGTTTCATTCAAATGCAGGAGGTATTACGGCAGATTCTAAAGAGGGACTGAACTATAAGGAGGAAAATCCCCCCTATATAGTAAGTGTCAAATCACCTGATACAGGGGAGGAGGTACCTGCGGATGAGAGGGTATGGGTAGCCTCTTTTCCTAAGGCTAAGGTGATTGAGGCTTTAAATAAAATGGGCAGTGGAATAAAAGATTTTAAGGGGGTGACAATTGGAAAGAAAGGAGCCTCTGGGCGAGTTGTTACACTGAAGTTTGATGACGTAGAGGTATCAGCTCCAGATTTTAGGGTGGCACTCGATAGTAAAGTGATGAAGTCTACCCTTCTAGATAGTGTGAAATATAGTGATGAAAGTCTGAATATTAAGGGAAGAGGTTATGGGCATGGTGTGGGCATGTCCCAGTGGGGGGCTTATTTTATGGCCAAGGAAGGTAAGAGTGCAGAAGAGATACTTACGCATTATTTTAAAGGGATAAAGATAACCAATATGTGGGAGTAGACATTACTTCCAGCGTTATTTTATAGCGTTGGAAGTATTTCATACATACTTACATATATGAGGGCATATTATCAATTAGGGCAGGTTATTTAGGAGGGGTGTATTCTATGGTGAGGGATGTGGACAATAAAAATATTGTAAGGAATCGCAGTCATAGCGTTGTGATGGAAAACCGGACTAAAGTCACTATAACAGGTGTTGCTGATGTAGACAGTTTTGATGAAAATATGGTATTGCTTGCAACTGATATGGGCTTTATAACACTGCATGGGGAAGGTTTACATATAAGCAAATTAAATTTAGAAGAGGGACATCTGATTGTAGAAGGTGAGGTAATGGCACTTGAATATAGTGATGGTTTTAGTGATAGGGGTACTGGTATTTGGGGACGACTCTTTAAATAGGGGGCTTATATGATGTTGATGTCTACGTCAAATCAGGCCTATATTTTTTTGTCAGCAATATACATGGGTATAATTATAGGAATTATATACGATCTATATAGAGCGATAAGTGGCCTAGCTGAACTGTCAAGACCAATTACTGTAGTAATGGATATACTTTTTTGGATTATAGTGACCATTTTATCCATAGTGGGTTTTTTTTATGTTAGTAGCGGGGAAATTAGGGCATATAGTATTATAGGACTTGCTCTAGGCTGGCTCTTATATATTTTGACCATAAGTAGATATATGAGGCGATTACTCACATTGCTGTGTAAGTCCATTATATTGATATGTAATAAGCTATTGAGGTGTCTTGCCTACCCCTTTCAATGGATTATAGATGTAATAGAATTTCCAAAGCGATTATGGCAAAGATATAAGAAGATATGTAGGGAGAGATTTATACGGACAAAAATGAAAGATGACGCATAAAAGTAAAAAAAGTTTCTTAAAAGAAGGATTTTTATTATATATGTAGAATCATACATATAGGTAGACTTATAATATGCGATTCTTTAGTGTGTATTATGAGCTACATGTGATCAGGTGATATTATTTTAATAAGCCATAGTATATGTCATATAAATGCTATGGTAGATTATAATTCAATTTTCACCTATTGTGAACTGATTGATGCATTGTCACCTGAAACTTCATGAAAGGTGTCAATGTGAAATATAAAGAGGGGAAGGGAATGAATAAAAAGCGTTATGTAATAAGACCTAGAATGAAATTTATAATGATGTTGTTTATCTTTATCTATCTTGCGGGTATTTTTATAAAGCAAGAGTTCATATTGAGGAAGCAAAATAGAGAGACATGTCAATTAGAAGCCCAGATAGAGCAGATTAGAGAAGAGAACAACGATCTAGAGCGTCAGATACAATATACCCAGTCTGACAGCTATATTGAGCGTATGGCTCGCGAGAAATTGGGTTGGGTAAGAGAAGGCGAGAAAGTCTTCATTGAAGATAAAAAATAAAAGAGGAGGAACCCTTAGTTTATGCCGGTTGAGGTTGGACAAATTGTAGAAGGTGTTGTTTCTGGAATAACGAGTTTTGGTGCTTTTCTAGATCTTCCAGGAGGCCAATCAGGTATGGTGCACATATCTGAGATTGCGGATACCTATGTGAAGGATATTAATAATTATCTTAAGGTGGATGAAAAGGTTAAGGTAAAGGTCTTGTCGATAGATGATAAGGGCAGGATTAGCCTATCTATTCGTGAAGCCAAAAAAGATAAGGAAAACTTTGAGCAAAATCTTGCTAAGTTTATGAAAGAGAGCGAGGATCGTCTATCCGATCTTAAAAATAGGGAAGCTAAGCGATCTGGAGGATATAGAGGGCGTTGAAAATATTAGTTTAGACTTAAAGCGCATTCCAAAGGGGATGCGCTTTTTTAGGCTTAAAGGAGAGAATATATAATGGAAAGATGGGGAGCAATTGACATTGGAACTAATTCAGTGAGGATTTTGATTGGCGATGTAGAAAATGGCAATATAGAATATATAATAAAAGAGGTTAGAACTACAAGGCTTGGAGAAGGTCTTAGCCTAAATGGATATCTAGATAGTGATGCAATGGATAGAACAATAGTGGCTCTATCCTATTTTAAGGAATTGTTAAATCAATATAAGGTGGAGAATGTAAGGGTAGTTGCTACTAGTGCTTGTCGGGATGCTGTGAATGGGAGTGAATTTGCAAATAAGATATCACAATGTTTAGGTCTTGATGTAGATATACTGTCGGGAAGGGATGAGGCAGCCTTTGAATTCGCCGGCGCCATAAATGATTTTTCTGATATTGATTCTTCAATTACTCTAATAGATATAGGTGGCGGAAGTACAGAGATAATGGAGGGAAAGGGTGGCATATTAGAATATATAGAGAGTTTTCCTATGGGGGCCGTGAGATTAAAGGAGATGTTTGTTGGCTTTCGTTCCAATAGTTTATGGGCCGATATGAAAGATTATATACAGAACCTATTACAACATAGTTATGATGGTCATTCTAATCATCTCATTGGTACAGGTGGAACCATAACATCCCTTGCTGCGATTGACCTTGAACTTGAGGTATATGATGCAAAGAGAATACATGGATATAGACTCACAAATGAAAAGATTGAGAATATATTCAACAGGTTAAACGCTATGTCTTTAGACGAGAGGAAAAATATAAAGGGATTACAGCCTAGGCGAGCTGATATTATTTTGCCGGGTATCTATATATTGATAGTAGTCATGGATTATATGGGTGAGTCTGAACTTACAGTAAGCGATAAAGATATATTAGAAGGCCTGTTATTGGGAAAGTCAAAAAAATTTAAAAAAAGGTGTTGACATTGTTCACGTTCTATTGTAGAATAGATCTTGCCGTCGAGAAAGATTAAATGACGCGGGGTGGAGCAGTCAGGTAGCTCGTCGGGCTCATAACCCGGAGGTCGTGGGTTCAAATCCCTCCCCCGCAACCAATTTATGGCGGCGTAGCTCAGTTGGCAAGAGCATTCGGTTCATACCCGAAGTGTCAGCGGTTCGAATCCGTTCGCCGCTACCAACATTTGGGCGCATAGCTCAGCTGGGAGAGCACCTGCCTTACAAGCAGGGGGTCATAGGTTCGAGCCCTATTGTGCCCACCATAATGAAAGGTTTCGGATATATATCCGAAACCTTTTGCGTATTATAGGGAAGTCAGACAAAGCTTTTGACATTTATGTGAGGACATTAGACAGCTATTAACAAATTCTTTTCAAACCTTGTTGTATATACCCATTTTAATATTTAATCATAGTTATTATTGTCGCAAAAATCTTTCTGTTAGTCTGCCTATATTGACAAATAATTTATATTTTTTTTGCTATAATTAGCACTACTGAATGACAGAGAACTAGGTGGTGCTATAGTTAATGGGAAAGGAAATATATCAACATAATAATGTAATATATTTAAATAAAAAGCAAAGTCAGAAACCAAAGGGAAAACAAATATTGAGAAAAAAGGATGTAGTTTTATACTTTAGCTGGATCTTCATATCATTTTTTATAGGTAGGGTAGTTATACTAGACGAGTTAGCACCCTTTGGCGTTGCCCTATATGCTTCATTTCTTTTGGGAAAATTTCATCCATTGATATTTTTGTTTTCCATAGGCGCCGGTATATTGACCGTAAATTTCGGAATAGTAGGTATGAAATACATATTGTCACTATTTATAATCTACATATATGGACAAGCTATGGGGAATAGAAGAAAGAAACTAAGCAGAACTAAAAGGGGTTTAGTTGCTCTAATATCCCTCATTACAGTTGATTTAATATTTTTATATTTTAGGGGATTTGTATTATACAATTTGATAATAGGTATACTGGAGGGCATAATAGCTTTTATAATGGTGTATATATTTAGTCATACCATAGATACTTTGTCCATGGGTCAAAAGAGACGAATTTTATCAAATGAAGAGATGATATGTATAAGTGTATTTATATCTCTTATAATTGTGGGTTTTTGGGATGGCAAATTATTTTCTCTGTCATTACGCAATATATTATCTGTATATATAATTCTCATATCGGCATATGTGGGGGGGGCAGGTGTAGGATCTGCCATAGGTATAACAGTCGGATTTGTTCTATCTCTGGCAGGGATGTCGGATGCAGTATTTATTGGATGTTTAGGGATATGTGGCTTGATGGCAGGCACCTTTAAAGATTTGGGAAAGATAACTACAGGAGTTGCCTTCGTAATAGCTAATGCATTGATTACATTCTATATAAATAGATCTACATATATAATAATGCCCATGGAGGATATAATAGGTGGAGGAGTTCTCCTTTCAATAACTCCCCCTCATATATTAGAGTACATTATGCAATTCTTTGATGCTTCGCTTATCAGACATAAGGAACAGGTATTATATATACGTAGAATGCAAGATATAATTTCCAATCGTCTTAAAGAATTCTCCATGGTATTTAACCAACTATCCAAGACTTTCAGTGACATAACACTGGATGGGGACTATGAAACTGGAACTAATGAAATAAATAATATAATAAACTCAATAGCTACACAGGTGTGCTCAGACTGTTCTCTATATAAGAATTGTTGGGAAAAGGGATTTTATATCACATATAATAGTCTGTTCAATCTCCTAACAGCCATAGAAAACAAAGGGTCATTGGATGAGAGTGATATATCTAACCGTTGTTATAGGCCCCATACCATAATTGAGGAAGCCAATAGAATATATTCTATATATAGGGAGAATCTCAGATGGGAGCGTCAGCTTGATGAGTGTAGATATTTAGTAGCAGACCAACTCATAGGAATTTCTTGCGTAATAAACGAATTAGCAGCGGAGATAGACATAGATATATATTTTAAAAGAGAGGTTGAAGATGAGATAAAGATAGAATTAGATAAGAAGGGCATAAGATGTAAGGATGTATTGGTATTAGAGAAGGCAGCAGGGAAGCTGGAGGTGGCCATCGTAAAGAGGGCTTGTAAAGGTAAGAGGGAGTGTAATAAAATTGTGGAGGGGGTAGTATCTCAGATATTAGGTAGAGCACTTGCCTGTAAGAATAGAGAGTGTGTATATGCAGGTAGAAATGAATGTTCTATATACCTAGAGGAGACTAAAAAGATTAATATTATGACCGGAGTGGCATGCAGAGGAAAGGACTATAATGGCACAATGGGAGATAGCCATTCTTCAATGGAATTACGAGATGGGAAATTTATGCTTGCCTTGAGTGATGGTATGGGGTCAGGTAGTAGAGCTGCCATAGAGAGTCAAGATGTAATATCCCTACTCGAGAATTTTATGGAGGCTGGATTTGCTCTTGATGTTACTGTCAAAACTATAAATTCGGTTCTTATTTTGAGATCTGATGATGAGATGTTTGCTACAGCTGATATATGTATTATAGATCAGGTGACAGGATATGCAGAATTTATAAAGATAGGTGGAGTATCTACTTTTATAAAGAGAGGCAATACAGTTGATATAATAAGTGGTTCTAGTTTGCCCATAGGAATCATTGAAAATATCGACTCAGACAGAAAGACAGTTAAACTTAATGATGATGATATGATAATTATGGTTACAGATGGGATACTAGATTCATATGATGGAGAGCTTGACAAAGATAGTTGGCTAAGCAGTGTAATAGCCATGAAATACAGCAAGGCACCTCAGGATATGGCGGATTATATTATGAATTGTGCATTGGAGATGCAACGGGGAGCGATAAAAGATGATATGACAGTGATGGTAAGTCGAGTTTGGTACTCATAGAGATTATGACCATAAAGTATGGTTATTGTTCCATCTTGTGGTGTATTTTCTTCTACATTTCGTAGCCTTAAGTTATTGGAAAATAAATATTTTGATAGGCGAGATTTTGATAAAGTTCTTATGGTGATTATGCCTGTGTATATAAAAAAGGGACAGTAAAATCATGGGAACTTTTAGTTTTGAACAATTTAGCTAAAAAGTATAGAGAAAAATAGTGGAGCTTTAGGTTTTTTGACAGAATAACTTGAAAAAACTGAGTAAAAAAGATAGAATATTAGTATTCAAGGACAAAGGTGATGGGATGCTATATAGGGTATTAGATACCATAGAAAAAAATAATATGCTAAGTGAAGGCGATAGGGTATTAGTGGGAGTTTCCGGTGGTGCCGATTCTATGGCTTTGCTCCATATATTGAACAGATTAAAGTATGAGCTTTGCATAGAGATATTTGTTGTTCATGTAAACCACGGCCTTAGGGGAGAAGATGCAGATGCCGATGCAGTCTATGTGGAAGATGTATGCATAGAGTGGGGCATCCCATTTTTTTTAAAAGAGGCTTGTGTGAGTGAGCTTGCCCGACAATGGCACTTGTCAGAAGAAGAGGCAGGTAGACGAGTGAGATTTAATTTCTTTGATGAGGTTTTGAGGGAAATAGATGGCGATAAGATTGCTCTTGCCCATCATATGGATGATCAAGTCGAGACAATTCTACATAATATTATGAGAGGTACTGGTATGGAAGGACTCAAGGGTATAAAACTAGTGAGGGATGACAAGATAATAAGACCTCTCTTAGAGGTGGACAGGCAATCCATAGAAGACTATCTTGCTAAGGAGAATATTCCATATAGACATGATCATACAAATGATTGTACTGTCTATACGCGAAATAAGATACGTCATGAGCTTATACCTTATATTGAGGCGAATTTTAATCCGAATTTTAGAGAAAGTATAGTTCGTATGGCGAAAATACTAGGGGACGAGGACGAGTTTCTATCTGAATATGTAGATAGACTAGGAGAGCAGAATATAGACATTAGGGAAGATAAGGTCATAATACCTACAGACTTTTTTGCATCCTGTCATATGGCAGTAAAGAGGCGTGTAGTCAGGTTATGTATAGAATATCTATGTGGTAGTATGGTCAATATAGGACAGAAACATATAGATAGTGTCTTAAATGTATATAAATTAGGTACGGGAACTTCAATAGATCTGCCACTTGGATTAATTGCCTACAGAGATTATGATTCAATTTTACTTATAAAGGAGGCTGAGAAGAGGGAAGTAAAGTTCAAATTAGAACTTAAAGTACCAGGTGTTACTGTAATAGAAGATATAGGTATGAAGATACAGACAAGATACGTGGGGAATTTTGACTTTAGAGATCCATACCGTGTCTATATAGATGAAGGTAGTATCTCAAAGGCTCTATGCGTGCGAAATAGGCTTGATGGTGATAGATTTACACCCCTGGGCATGAAAGGTAGCAAAAAATTAAAAGATTTTTTTATAGATGAAAAAATTCCTAAATATATACGAAATGATATACCTCTAATAGTGGACGGCAATAATATAGTATGGGTAGTAGGTTATCAAATAAGTGATAATTATAAAATTACAGATAGGACTAAAAATATTATAGAATTATGGGCTAAAAGAGTTTGAAAATAATAGATTTAGGTTATAAAATTAGAGAATGTGGAGGCAATATATATGGATAATATCGGTAAGGTGTTGATAGATGAAGAAACTTTAAAAAAAAGGGTAAAGGAGCTAGGAGCTGAGATAACAGATGACTATAAGGGGAAAAATCTCATACTTATAGGTATTTTGAAGGGAGCAGTTATTTTTATGTCTGACCTTTCAAAGGAGATAAAATTACCTCTAGCTATGGACTTTATGGCAGTATCTAGCTATGGGGCTTCTACCCATTCTTCAGGTGTGGTTCGAATATTAAAGGATTTAGATGCTGAGATAGAAAATAAAGATGTGCTCATAGTGGAGGATATAGTGGACACAGGGCTCACGCTCCACTATCTTCGTGAAAATCTACTATCGAGAAAGCCCAATAGCTTAAAGATATGTTGTTGCCTTGACAAACCATCTAGGCGTAAGGTACCTGTTGATGTAGATTATGTGGGTTTTGAAATTCCCGATGAATATGTGGTGGGATATGGACTTGACTATGCAGAAAAGTATCGGAATCTGCCATATGTGTCAATATTAGACCCAAAAATATACAAAAAATAAATAATATTTGATTTATTTGATTTGACATGTTAAAATGTTATACTGCAGTGCCATAATTTTTTTAATGAAGGAGGGCTGAAATTGAAGAGATTTTTAAAAGGCCCAGGTTTTTATTTAATATTACTTGTGACCATAATAATAGTTGTTGCTTTGTTTGACGTTGGAAGTCAAGATGAAACTATAGCTTATAGAGAACTTTTGGTTGAAATTAAAGACGGAAAAATAGCGAAACTCGTAACAAATGATAAGGGATATGCAGTTGGACTTAGGAAAAATTCTAAGATCCCAAAGAAAAGTTTTCCCGATAAGTATGACTTTAAGTCATTTATTCCTCAAAAAGAGATATTTCGTAATGATGTTCAGATAATAGAGGCAGAAAAACCGGAAAATAAAGGTCTCAGACCTGAAGATATAAGTACAGACGATTTTAGTTTTGAATGGGAGCCGCAACCAACTGCGGAGATGCCGTGGTGGGTAAGCTTAATACCATTCTTAGTCTTAATTGTGCTCTTTGTCATATTTTGGGTTGTATTTATACAGCAAGCCCAAGGAGGGGGCAATAGGGTCATGTCATTTGGCAAGAGCCGTGCTCGCCTTCACAACAGTGATAAGAAGAGAATAACTTTCGACAATGTGGCAGGGGCGGATGAAGAGAAAGAAGAACTAAGGGAGCTTGTAGACTTTCTTAAAAACCCCAGAAAGTACCTGCAATTAGGTGCCCGTATTCCCAAAGGTGTCATGCTCATAGGGCCACCTGGTACTGGTAAGACACTACTTGCAAAGGCAGTTGCAGGTGAGGCTGGTGTTCCGTTTTTCTCAATAAGCGGTTCAGACTTTGTTGAGATGTTTGTAGGTGTAGGAGCATCTAGGGTTAGGGACTTATTTGACCAGGCCAAGAAAAATGCTCCCTCTATAGTATTTATAGACGAGATAGATGCAGTAGGTAGGCAGCGTGGTGCAGGGCTAGGTGGTGGCCACGATGAGAGGGAGCAGACACTCAACCAACTATTAGTTGAGATGGATGGTTTCTCTACGAATGAAGGGATCATAGTTCTTGCCGCTACTAATCGTCATGATATATTAGATCCTGCTCTATTGAGACCAGGAAGATTTGATAGACATGTTCTTGTAGGTATACCAGATGTGAAAGGCCGGCGTGAGATACTAGAGGTTCATTCAGAGGGTAAGCCACTGGCTCCAGAGGTAGACCTAGAGGTATTAGCTAAGAGAACCCCAGGATTTACTGGGGCTGATCTTGAGAATCTAATGAATGAGGCTGCCATACTTGCAGCTAGAGAATCCAAAAAAGATATAGGTATGGAAGAACTTGAAGAAGCCATAAATCGTGTAATAGCAGGTCCGGAAAAGAAGAGTAGGGTTATGTCTGATAAGGATAAGAGATTGGTTGCCTACCACGAGGCAGGGCATGCTGTAGTGGCTAAGCTCATCCCTGGTGCAGATCCGGTACATGAGATATCCATAATTCCAAGGGGAATGGCAGGTGGATATACACTCACTCTTCCAGAGCAAGATAAATATTTTGTATCGAGGACAGAGTTACTAGACGAGATAACCCAGCTCCTTGGTGGAAGAGTAGCAGAGAAATTGGTACTTGACGATATAAGTACAGGAGCATCGAATGATATAGAGCGAGCAACCCGTATGGCAAGGAAGATGGTCACCGAATATGGTATGAGTGATCAGCTAGGTCCCATATCTTATAATGGAGACCATGATGAGGTATTTATAGGTAGGGATTGGGGTTCAGTGCGCAACTATAGTGAAGACGTGGCAGCGATCATAGATGATGAAGTTCAAAGAATTATCAATGATGGCTATGCCAGAGCAGAGAGACTCCTTTCGGAAAATATCAAAAAACTTCACAAGGTTGCTGAAGCCCTTCTCGAAAGGGAAAAACTCGACTATCAAGAATTTGAAGAAGTATTTGAAAGTGCATAAAATTGAGCCAATGGGAGATGTGACCACATCTCCCATTGGCTTTTATATACTTGTTGCAAGACATACTGCAGGATTGGTAATCAATTGGTGAGGAGGTTTGTGGGAATCATGGCCATTATAACAGATATAACTAAGCAGAAGCGAAACAGGGAAAGATATAATATATACATTGATCGCGAATATGCCTTTTCTCTAAGTGCTGAACTACTTATAAAATATAATATAAAAAAGGGCAATACTATAGATGAAAAGGAATTAAAGGAACTAGTATCAAAAGAGAATACTAAAAAAGCTTATAATATGACCCTTAATTACTTAAAATATAGGATGCGAAGTCAAAGGGAGATAGAAGCCTATCTAAAGAGAAAGGGTTTTGACTATGAGAATATTGAGAGAGTTGTAGAAAAACTTAAAGAATATGATCTCATAGATGATGAAGCTTTTGCAAAAGCACTCATGAGGGATACTGTTTCAGCAAAACCTGTAGGACGTAGGATGGTAGCGTATAAGCTCAAACAAAAGGGAGTGCCTGATGAAATAATAGATATGACAGTGGAACTGATAGATGACGAGGAGGAATTTGAAAGGGCGAGGGAACTTGCACAGAAACAGTACAGGCGCTATGGAGGATGTCCTACAACGAAAGAGTTACATAAGATAGGAAGGACAATGGCAAGGCGAGGATTCAATTGGGATACAATCAATAGGGTATTAAAAGAGGTTAGGGAGGAATATGGAGATAACACCTGAAATACTAAGTAAAACAGTTGTAATTAGATTAAAGGGGAATATCATTATTAAAACTAGGACAGCTTTGAGATAATAGATGTTTATTTTTGTTCAATATGTAGTATAATATATGATAAGAAGGTCAAAGATAGTCAAAATCGACGAGGTGATATAATGGCGCGGCTAAGTGATACTATTGAAGAATTTTTAAAGTTATTATTAGCGGAGAGTGAGGGACGGCTAGAGATACAGAGAAATGAGCTTGCCGAATATTTTGAATGTGCTCCCTCTCAGATAAATTATGTACTGGCTACAAGATTTTCATTGGAGCGAGGTTATTATATAGAGAGTAGGCGTGGTGGTGGTGGTTATATCCGTATAGTCCATTTAGATATAGATGACGATGATTATATATATAAACTTATAACTGAGCAGATAGGGCCTAAACTATCCCAAAGTGAGGGCGAGAGTATTGTGATGGGACTAGTTGAAAGGGAAATAATAACTCCTAGGGAAGCTTTCATAATGAAGGCTGCTATAGATGACAAATCCATACCCATACCAGCTTCGCTTAGGGACAATATTAGATCCAGCGTATTGAAGAGTATGCTCACAGCGGTATTGGCCTTTTATGAAAAACCATAGTATATACTTTGATGCTAAAATAGAAGTTGCACAGCTATGAGTTAGTGAGATATTTATGTGTACTTAGAATAATATAGGGTATAAAGATATATAGGGAGATAAATAGAACAATAGTATGCTAGACATCAAAGGGATAGACTTCGAGTATAAGGATATATAGGGAGGTAATTGGATGCTTTGTCAGCAATGCAAAGAGAAACCAGCAACAGTGCATTTGACAAAATATATAAACGGAAAAAAGACAGAGATACATCTATGTCAGGAATGCGCAAGGCAGAGGAGCGATATAAGTGTATTTGCGCCCTTTACAATAAATGACCTATTATCAGGGCTCCTAGATATGGCTACTCCTTCGACCGTAATGGGTGGTGGCGAAGATATAAAATGCCATACTTGTGGAATGGCCTATTCCCAATTTAAGAAAATGGGACGAGTAGGCTGTGAAAATTGTTATAGCGATTTTAGTAGGGAGTTAGAGCCAATACTCAAGAGGATACAAGGCGGTACAAAACATACAGGAAAGGTACCAAGTCGAATGGGTTTTAATTATAGATTGAGGCGTGAGATAGACAAATTGAGGATAGAACTTCAAAAGGCAGTCAAAATAGAAGCATTTGAAGAGGCGGCTAGACTCAGGGATGAGATTCGGAATTTAGAAAAGGAGCTTAAAAGGTCAGATGAAGGGGGGCATGGTGTATGAGTTGGATTACAGATTCGGGCCCTATGCGTGATGTGGTCATAAGTAGTAGGGTAAGGCTGGCAAGGAATATATCTGGTTTGCCCTTTCCGGTAATAATGGATAGGGAAACTGCCCTTGAGACAATGGATAAAATATATAATGGAATTATGTCTAGTAATTCAGCTTTGGTAGATCAGCTAAAGTTTATACCTATGCATGAGTTAGATCCTGTGGAACGAAATATACTTGTGGAGAAGCATCTAGTCAGCTCTGAACTTGTACAAAGGGCAGACTATACAGGTTTAATAATAGATGACAATGAAGAAATATGTATAATGTTAAATGAAGAGGACCATATACGTCTCCAATGTATATTGGCAGGATACCAATTGGAAGAGGCGTGGGATACACTTGATAAAGTGGATGATTTGGTGGAAGAAAATATAGAATACTCTTATCATGAGACTTTAGGTTATATAACCTCATGCCCTACTAATTTGGGTACTGGTATGCGAGCTTCTGTCATGTTACATCTTCCAGCTCTTGTGCATGGTGGACATATAAATGCTATACTCCAGACTATATCCAAAATAGGTTTAACTGCAAGGGGTCTATATGGAGAGGGCAGTGAGGCATTAGGGAATATATTCCAACTGTCAAACCAGGTGACATTGGGTCCAACTGAAGAAGAACTCATTAGCAATTTACAGATTGTGGTGAAACAAATAACAGATAAAGAGAAGCTCACTAGGGAAGCTATTCATAAGGCAAATGGAGTGGAGTTTGAGGACAATATATATAGATCTCTGGGGATTTTAAAGTATGCTAAAAAACTGAGTATGAAGGAATTTATGGCATTACTGTCACAGGTAAGATTAGGAGTATCAATGGGGATAATAGAAGATATTGATCTTAAAGATATAGATAAGATTATGATACTAGGTCAGTCAGCCAATCTTCATTCATACGCCACAGAGCAGAACAGTTTAGAGACTGACATGGATATTATAAGGGCGGAAGTTGTAGGACGCTTAATACATGGATAAACATTATTAATATTAAGAACAGATTGGTGGAATTACTTAAGCTCATAATCGGATGTTTTTAGTATTAAAATTGAGTGATAAAGAGGAGGTAATAAATATGGCGTTTTTCGGAAGGTTTACTGAGCGTGCCCAAAGGGCATTGGTTTTTGCTCAGGAAGAGGCCAAAAAATTAGGTCACAATTATGTGGGTACGGAACATCTTCTTTTAGGTTTACTTCAGGAGGATGAAGGTGTAGCTGCCCGAGTTTTAAAAGATATGGGTATAGATGCTAAACGTGTAAGGGAGCAGATAGAGACCCTAATTGGAAAAGGTAATTTTATGCTCGATGAGGGTTTTGGATATACACCTAGGACAAAGAGAATATTAGAGTTGAGTTTTTATGAGGCAAGAAGTTTAGGCCATAATTATGTGGGCACAGAACATCTTCTACTTGCATTAATACGTGAAGGAGGGGGTGTAGGTGCAAGAATACTCAAGGATTCAGGAGTGGATATGCAATCTCTAAGGGCCCAAATTATAAATGCATTAAAGGAAGAGGGCACAAAACCCGGTCAGCAAAGTGGCAGTAGACGGAGTACAACCCCTACTTTAGATCAATACGGACGCGATCTTACCAACATGGCAAGAGAAGGGAAATTAGATCCTGTAGTAGGTAGATCAAAGGAGATAGAGCGGGTTGTTCAGATACTAAGTAGACGTACTAAGAATAATCCTGTACTCATAGGAGAGCCAGGAGTAGGTAAGACAGCTGTGGCAGAAGGATTGGCGCAGCACATAGTAGAGGGTAATATCCCAGAGCCTTTAAAGGATAAACGGCTCATATCCCTAGATATGTCAGCTATGGTGGCGGGTGCCAAGTATAGGGGCGAATTTGAAGAACGTCTAAAGACTGTGATGGCAGAGATTAGAAAGGCAAATGATGTAATACTATTTTTAGATGAAATGCATACAATAATAGGCGCCGGCGCTGCAGAAGGAGCAATTGACGCTTCGAACATATTAAAACCAGCCCTATCAAGGGGCGAGATGCAGGCCATAGGAGCTACTACAATAGATGAATATAGAAAACATGTAGAGAAAGATGCAGCGCTAGAGAGAAGATTCCAACCTGTAATGGTAGATGAACCATCTAAAGAAGAAGCTGTAGAGATCTTAATGGGACTTAGAGATAAATATGAAGCTCACCATAAAGTGCGCATAACAGATGAGTCCATTTTGACAGCAGTTAATCTATCAGATAGATATATAAGGGATAGATATCTGCCCGATAAGGCAATTGATCTCATAGACGAGGCAGCATCTAAGGTGAGATTACAGGCATTTACTCCCCCTTCTGGCTTGAAGGAATTAGAAGAGAAACTAGAAGATCTGAGCAAGGAGAAAGAAGAGGCAGTTATGAATCAGAACTATGAGAAAGCTGCCAAGATAAGGGACGAAGAACAGAATATAAAAGAACAGATGAAAAGAGAGAAGAAAAAATGGGAAAGCGAAAATGGTGACGGTGATAAGATTGTAGATGAGGAAGATATAGCATCTATAGTATCTAGCTGGACAGGTATACCAGTTGTAAAACTTACAGAAGATGAAGCAGAGCGCCTCATGAATATGGAAGAGATTCTCCATAGACGGGTCATAGGACAAGACGAAGCAGTTGGGGCTGTCTCTAGGGCAGTGAGAAGGGCAAGGGCAGGTCTTAAAGATCCTAAGCGCCCAGTTGGCTCATTTATGTTCTTAGGTCCTACAGGTGTAGGGAAGACTGAACTTTGTAGGGCTCTTGCAGATGTATTATTTGGTGATGAAGAGTCCATGGTCAGAATAGATATGTCAGAATACATGGAAAAACACACCGTATCTAGGTTAGTGGGTTCTCCTCCTGGCTATGTAGGATATGATGAGGGTGGTCAGCTAACTGAGGCCGTCAGAAGGAGACCATATTCGGTGGTTCTTTTCGATGAGATCGAAAAAGCTCATCCGGATGTATTCAATATACTATTACAGATACTAGAGGATGGAAGGCTTACTGATGCCCAGGGTAGAACTGTGGACTTCAGAAATACTGTAATAGTTATGACTTCAAATGTAGGTGCCCATACCATACGTAAACAGGAGACATTGGGTTTTGTAACAGATATAGATAAATCAAGTGAATATGAGAAGATGAAGGAAAATGTACTTGAAGAGCTAAGACGTGCGTTTAGGCCGGAGTTTTTAAACAGACTCGATGAGATAATAGTATTCCATGCACTAGAGAAAGAGCATATAAAGCAGATTGTAGATCTCATGCTAGCAAGCGTCTCAGAGCGTTTGGAACTACAGGATATATCAATTGAGGTTACAGATGGGGCAAAGGATTTGTTAGCAGATGAGGGATTTGACGAGAACTATGGTGCACGTCCACTGAGAAGGGCAATACAGCGACTACTAGAGGATAGTTTATCTGATGAGATACTTGCAGGCAATATAGTACCAGATGACAATGTGCTTGTAGATGTAGAGGATGGGAAATTGACATTTAAAAGGAAGTAGGAAAGAGGGGGTTATCTTGTAACAGCCCCCTCTTTTCATATTGGACCAGTCGAAATTTAAAAACTACAATTTTGTGAATATAAACGGAATTTGAGCTATCTAGGATCGATAGTTTCAATGTTATACTATTTTACAGAAAATTAAGCTAGAATTGAAAATTTCGATGAATTCCATGTATAGCTATATTGTTTGGAAGTTCTATTTCATTAACTCAGTTCACGTCTATACTTGTCCATAGAGATCTTAAAGAGTTCCCCAGGTGTTGGGGGGGTATATGTGATAGCATTGGCACCAGCTTCTATGGTTGCCATAATAGTCTCTTCAGTAGGGCCACCGGTGGCAACTATGGGGACATCGGGAAATTCATCCCTTATTTGTTTTACAATATCTGCCGTCTTTGCTGCACCTGAGACATTGAGAATATTGGCTCCTGCATCGAGCCGGGATTTAATATCTGTTTTTTCCGAAACCACAGTTACCATTATGGGAATATCTATAATTCTGCGCATGGCTACTATTGTCTCATTTGGTGTGGGGGCGTTTACTACTACCCCTATTGCTCCTTTAAACTCAGCATCAAGTGCCAAGTTAACTACTCTTCTACCCCTAGTCAAGCCACCACCCACACCACAAAATACCGGAACATCGGCAACCATAGTAATGGCTTGAGTTATGGCTGGCTGTGGGGTAAAGGGATATACAGCGATTATGGAATCGGCATTTATATTCTTTATAATAGAGACATCAGTTGTGAAGGCTAGGGAGCGTATGACTTTGCCAAATATCCTTATACCAGTTGCTTGCTCTATACATTCGGGTACTTCAATCAAATGGCGTCTCAGATTACCTCTTATATCGGGAATATTGTTGTTATGCATTAGTACATCTCCTTTCGTGTAAATTTACTATATTGTACCACAGATCTCAATAATATAAAATATAAAGTAAAGCAAAAAAGATAGTGAGCTATTGTTTATGGAGAACCGAGCCAAAAAAGGGGAAGGGTGGATACCTTACTTATAGGACATCTACTATTATGAAAACGGGTAATATGAATAGAGTTAACGTGGATACCTTACTTATGGGGCATATACCCTAGATAAGAATCCATCGAAGGCGTTATGTATAAAATGTGAATGGCCTACTTATAAGACATCTACCCTTTAGCATATGGATTATCTATAATCCCTTAGCATGAAAATATTTGTCGGATGGGCTCTATTGCCCATTAGAGTTATTATAACAATAATTATGGCAATAATTAATATGACTATCCATACCATAGATTTTTTATTGAAAAAGAAGACTTTCATTCCTCCCACCCCCTATTATAAGAAATATGCAGAGGGATGAACATTTAGTAATTAATATTTGTTTAAAAAACTTTAACCTGGAATTTTCAAGTGTAAGACTTAAAAAGTTTGTGCTTAGATTTTAACTGTGATATAATTATAGCTAGAATATATGGAACTAAAGGTTAAAAGTGGTTTATATTAAACTTATGTTATACAAATTTAGGAGGATTTAATCTATGTTAAAAGATGTGCCTTACAATCAATTTATACAAGAAGTGAATAGAAAGTTGACTTCGGGGGGAATTTTTTTAAACACAGCAGAAGAAAAGGCAAATACGATGGTTATAGGATGGGGAGGTATAAACGTATTTTGGGGTAAGCCAGTATTTATAGTTCCAGTACGCAAGTCACGATTTACTCATAGATTGCTTGAGGATTCAGGAGAATTTACTGTGAGTGTGCCACTAGATTCAGATGGGGATCTCAAATCTGTTCTTGCCTTTTGTGGTTCAAAGTCTGGGAAGGATTATGATAAATTTGAGGAATGTGGTATCACACCTGCTCCGGCTAAAATAGTGAACACTCCCATAGTAGGTGAATGCTCCCTTCACTATGAATGCAAAGTGGTCTACAAACAAGATCTCATACCAGAAAATTTAAATAAGGGCATAAACGAGAAGTGGTATCCTGATTATCATACCTTATATTTTGGTGAGATATTGGCATGTTATATTAAGGAATAGGGGTTAGTTGTTATTTTGCTCTAGTTTAATCTACATCACTTAACTGATTGAGTGTATTAAAGAAGCCAGGAAAGGATATATCTATCCACTGGCTATTTTTTATGGTGGTTTGTCCTTTTGCTATGAGTCCCCCTATGGTTGCCATCATGGCTATTCGGTGATCTTTAGCACAGTCAACTGTATTTCCGTATAGGGGAGTAGGCCCTGTAATTATCATCCCATCAGCTCTAGCCTCTATATTTGCTCCAAACTTTGATAGTGTATCTACGGTGGATAGTATTCTATTGGACTCTTTGACAGTGAGCTCCCCTGCATCTTTGATTATGGTAGTACCTGAGGCCTGGGTTGCCGCTAGGGCTATTATAGGGATCTCGTCTATGAGTCGAGGGATAATCTCTCCTTGGATTGTTGTGGCATTTAATTTAGAAGTTACCACCTTAATATCCCCCCTCAGTTCACCGGTTTTTTCTTTTATATTTTTTACATCAATTTTTCCACCCATGTCTCTATATATATCTAATATTCCTGAACGGGTGTTGTTGAGTCCAATATCCCTTATTAAAACTGTGGAGTTGGGAACTAAAAGTCCAGCAGTTATCATAAAGGCGGCAGAAGAAATATCTCCTGGGATATACATATCTTGTGCATATAAGGTAGGTTCAGGCTTTATATGGATATTTTTATCTACTATATCTATAGTTGCCCCCATGGCATTTAGCATTATTTCAGTATGATTACGGCTTTTTGTATTCTCCCTTATTACAGAAGGCGACGAAGCATATAGGGAGGCAAGGAGTATGGCAGACTTTACTTGGGCGCTGGCTATGGGCAAGGTATAGTCTATGCCTTGTAGGTGGACAGGTTCTATATATATGGGAAGATAACTTCCACCATATTTGGCATGGATGTTTGCTCCCATATGGGATAAGGGTATTATTACTCTATCCATGGGACGGCGCCGGAGGTGGCTATCTCCTGTTATGCTACTAGGGAAAGACTGCCCTGCTAACAGTCCAACCAAAAGTCTTGCCGTTGTGCCAGAATTTCCTGCATGAATTGGAAAGGAGGGTTTAGTCAATCCATTTAGCCCCACACCCTCAATTATAATTCTTCTATTGTATTTGTCTAAATCTATAATAGCCCCCATGGATTTTAATGCTTCTATGGTGTTTAGACAGTCCTTACCTATGGGAAAGTTTTCAATTATGGCTCTTCCTTCTCCTATTGAGTTTAATATAACGGCCCTATGGGCTATGGATTTATCTCCTGGGACTCTTATTTCTCCATTTAGGCTATCTACAGGATTTATAGTCATATCTATTTAAGCAAACCTCCTTCTCATACTTAATTTGATAATACCTCATAGAGGAGGTTATTATCAATATCGGTAAATGTATCCACTGTGCCGGCGCCGGTGGGTAGGACGAATACTATGGTATCTCCATGATTTTTTTTATCTAATGCCATCTTATCTATGATCAGGTTACTATCTATTTCCTTGAGTTTGGTGGGGAGTGAGCATCTTTTAAGGAGTTTAATGAGTTGTTCTACATATTTTAACTCAATGAGCCCTAAACAATGTGCAAGTTTTGCTTCATACACCATGCCTAGCGCAACTCCTTCGCCATGGGTATAGTGCTTATAATCTGTTGCAGCTTCTATGGCATGACCTATTGTATGGCCAAAGTTTAATATGACCCTTATGTCCTCTTCTGTCTCGTCTGCCTCCACTATACGTGATTTTATTTCACATGATTTATGTATTGCATGCATAAGCGTATCAGTGTTAAGCGCTAATATACTCTCTATATTTTCTTCTATCCAGTTAAAAAACTCAAAGCTCCAAATACAGCCGTATTTTATGAGTTCAGCCATCCCTCCTGCAAATTCTCGCCTAGGTAATGAATTCAATGTATCCACATTTATATATACCATATGTGGTTGGTAGAATGAGCCTATTATATTCTTAGCAGCTGGATGATTGACAGCTACCTTACCTCCAATGCTACTATCTATCTGGGCGAGTAAGGTGGTGGGAATCTGTATGAGCCCTATTCCTCGCATATAAGTGGCAGCTATAAACCCAGAGATGTCCCCAACCACTCCTCCACCTAATGCGATTATTGAGGACTGTCTATTTAGATGTGCATCTAGTGCTGCAGTATAGAGATATTGAGCCCATTGCAAGCTTTTAGAATTTTCACCAGGGGGAATTATCACAACACTGTGCTCATATCCATGTCTAGTGAGTATATCATCTAATGTGGGATAATATAGTGGATATACATTTTCATCACATATTACAAGGAGTTTTTTTGCTCTGACATGGTCATTTAAGATTGTAGCAAAGGGTTGCCAATCCTTCCTTGTAATATATATGTAGTATGGGCGACTGCCAGTGTTTACATAAATTTTTTCCATAATCCTACTCCCTCTTGAAACTAACTAAATTACAAGTAATATTGTTTTTGGTTCATAAGGTTTGATTTTTAGTCTTACCGAGTATGACCAATGACTTAAGCATATTTTATATATGGATACATATATTGTCAACAATATTTTACTATCATGACAGAAGTTTATATAAAATAGTAGACGAACCTTTGGGATTATAATCCTGAAACCAAAGTTTGGTAAAAAAACGAATTGACAGTGATAAGCGTTGAATGATAAAATAAACATTAGTTATAGTTATATGCAGCTCTATATAGACAACTACAAATTATTAGGTAATGCACTACATTCATATCAAAGCGACAAGTAGCATCCCACTTGTCGCTAGAACACAATAAACTAGGGGGAATGTGCATGAGTAAATTAAATGTAAACTGTATCCGCAATATAGCAGTAATTGGGCATGGTAGTGAGGGGAAGACAACCCTGACCGAGGCAATGCTATTTAATGCGGGTGTTACAGACAGATTAGGCCGCGTTGAGGATGGTACTACTACCACCGATTATGATCCTGAGGAGATTAAAAGGCAAATATCCATAAGTGCAGCACTTGCACCCCTTAATTGGAATAGCCATAAAATAAATGTGCTAGATGTGCCTGGCTATTTTGACTTTGTAGGTGAAGTTATACAGACGCTTGCAGTGGCGGATGGAGCAGTAATTGTTGTTGGTGCTGCTTCAGGTGTTGCAGTTGGTACCGAAAAGGCATGGGAATATTGTGACACATATAATATTCCAAGGCTAATATTCATAAATCAGATGGATAGGGAACATGTGAATTTCATGAAGGTTTTAGAGCAGCTAAAGGCTAAATATGGTCCTGTCATTGCGCCTTTCCAGGTCCCCATAATGGATGGCGATACATTTAAAGGTTATGTGGATATAATAGATATGGTGGGCAAGGAATTTACTGATAAAGGTGAGAAAGATATCCCCATACCCGATGATATGATGGATATGATAGAACCGATGAGAACTATGTTAGTAGAAGCTGTGGCTGAAACTAGTGAAGAGCTTATGGAGAAATACTTCGAAGGTGAAGAATTTACATCTGATGAGATTCATAATGCACTTAGACAAGGCGTAGTAGAGGGCGAAATAGTTCCAGTCTTATGTGGCTCAGCGGTAAACAACTTAGCTATTACACCACTTCTAGATATAATGGTAGCCTATATGCCAAGTCCGGCTGAGAGGGTAGCTACTAAAGGACTTAACCTAGATACTGAAGAAGAGGAAGAGAGAAAAGCAGATCCCAAAGAGCCATTTTCTGCATTTGTGTTCAAAACAGTTATCGATCCATTCGTAGGAAAATTATCTCTATTCAAAGTTAAATCAGGTATACTTACAGCTGATACAGAACTATACAATTCAAACAAAGATAGCTCAGAAAAGATCAATTCTATATATGTCTTAAGAGGTAAAAAACAGATACAAGTTGATGAACTTACAACAGGTGATATAGGTGCTATTGCCAAGTTACAGGTTACAGAGACAGGAGATACACTGTGTGAAAGAGGAGCTCCCATAAAGTTTTCCCAGTTTGAATTTCCTGAACCTGCAATATCCCTAGCTATTGAAGCAGAAATACAGGGAGAAGAGGACAAGGTCATGACGGGACTCAATCGATTGGCAGAGGAAGATCCCACATTCTATGTCATACAAGATTCAGAGATGTCCCAGACCTTAGTGGCAGGTGTAGGAGAATTGCACCTTGAAGTAATTGCAAGCAAATTAAAATCTAAATTTGGTTCAGGAATAATATTCAAAGAGCCCAAAATCCCATATCGTGAAACTATACGTAAACCTGTCGATGCAGAGGGAAAACATAAAAAACAGACAGGTGGGCATGGACAATACGGTCATGTATGGATTGATTTCGAGCCAATAGGCGATGTAAGTGTGCCTTTTGAGTTTGTAGATAAAATAGTAGGAGGAGTTGTACCTAGGCAGTATATTCCTGCAGTTGAAAAGGGACTCCAAGAATGCCTGCAAAAAGGTGTTCTTGCAGGTTACCCGATGGTTGGTATTAGGGCGACTTTACATGATGGTTCATATCATAGTGTTGACTCTTCGGAGATGGCATTTAAAATGGCTGCAGCTTTGGCATATAGAAAGCTCGCAGAAGGGAACCCCGTATTATTAGAACCTATAATGAAGGCAGAAGTAGTAGTTCCCGATGAATATATGGGGGATATAATTGGAGATCTAAATAGGAGAAGGGGACGTATATTAGGGATGACGCCCTTAAAGGGTGGTTTACAAAAGGTAGAAGCTGAAGTTCCTCAAGCCGAGATGACACGATATGCAACGGATCTTCGTTCAATGACACAGGCAAGGGGAGAGTTTAAACTTTCATTTGCACGCTATGAAGAAGTGCCAGGGAATATAAGTAGTAAGATAATTGCAGAGGCGAAGAGTGAAGAAGAATAAAAAAAGACCGGAAACCCGGTCTTTTTTTATTCTAAGTGGCGAGCTTCGTCTATGCGTCTTATGAATTCAATGGCAGCATTGGTAATGCTATCATAATCGCCTGTCTTAGCTCCACCTGTTAAACTGCCACCTGCACCTACAGCTACAGCGCCTGCTCTTATCCAGTCTCCCACGTTATCTATATTTACCCCACCTGTAGGCATTAAGTTTGCTTGCGGAATAGGCCCGTTTATTGCCTTTATTATATTAGGGCCAAAAGCATCACCGGGGAATATTTTTAGTATATCGGCACCATATTCCATGGCCTCTATAACTCCATCTATAGTCATGATTCCAGGCATACATGGTATTTGATAACGGTTACATAGTTTGAGTGTATCTATATCTAAGTAAGGGCAAACTATATATTGGGCTCCAGAGAGTATGGCAATACGTGCAGTTTCTGCATCTAGAACTGTACCTGCACCTATTATCATCTCATCAGGGCTATACATTTTTGCTAGCTCTTCTATGACTTTACTGGCGCCAGGGACAGTATATGTAATCTCAATGGCAGCGGCGCCACCTTTTAGGCAGGCATCTGTAATTTTTTTAGCTTCATCTGCACTTTTTGCTCTGATTACTGCAACAAGTCCTGAGTCAGTTATCCTTTGGAGTACATTCCATTTATTATTCAAGGAAATCACCTCCCTATACATTATATATTATACATATTAAGTTGGCTATAATTATTTAAGGGCTTTCTATATCCTAGGTTCTAAAGTTAAATCATGGGTTTTTAGAAATATTCTATACAGGTGTTTTGCTAAACAATCCTATCTTTTATATTATGGATGTGGACTGAAATAGTAGGAACAAGCATATATCAATCCACTAATATGTAATAATTATCCATGTCGGTTAGGATATGCATAATTTTGGTATGCATTAGGAATATTGCGAACATGTTACAGATAGTTAACGTTTTAGTAATAACTATGTAATATAAATAGAGTGTCGCGGTTTTGACGTTTGCTCTCTTCCTCCTATATTCATATAATTATGACAACATAATCAAAAGGAGAGAGGGCGATGAACTTTAAATTACACAAGAAGTTTATAGCAATATTCATGCTAGCAATACTTATATTAATTCCCATTGGACAGGCACATGCCGCCTATCCGGTATTGAGAGTGGGAAGTAGGGGACAGGAGGTGTCAAATCTTCAGAGTGCGTTAAAGAATAGTGGTTATTTTCAATTTCCTAGGATAACAGGTTATTATGGATATATAACGCAGGATGCAGTTATACGCTTCCAGCGAGATAATAGATTGGCAGTAGACGGGATAGCAGGCCCCAATACATTTAGAGCGCTCTACGGTTCAACCTCAAGTAGGGGAGGTATAGTTGATAGGACTAGTGGAGATACCTATTGGCTTGCCAGGATAATTCATGCTGAGGCAGTTGGTGAGCCATATGGGGGGAAAGTAGCAGTAGGTAGCGTAATATTAAACAGAGTGAGATCATCTGAGTTTCCAAATAGTATATACAATGTAATATTTGAATATTATAGGGGTATACCTCAATTCAGCCCTGTTGCAGATGGTAGCATATATAATACACCAAGTAGTGAGTGTATAAGGGCTGCCCAGGATGCATTAAATGGTGTAAAACCTGTAGGGAATGCTACTTATTTTTTCAATCCCAGTAAAGCTGCAGGTACGTGGATTGTTAGAAACAAACAATATGTGAGCATGATAGGACAGCATGTCTTCTACAAATAGAACATGACTATAGGGGAATTAGATATGTTCCCCTATAGTTTTTTTCCCATTCTATAGTCATCCATTATAAACCCATTTCCAATATCCTGAATGATAGAACCCATATTTACAAATCCCAATTTTTCATATATATTGATGGTTTCGTCATTACCTTTATTGACTGTGAGCCATATTCCATCTAAATCCAATTTTCGTGATATAGCTTCAACATGTGCTATGCAGGTTTTACCAACTCCACGGTTCCTAAAACCTCTATCAACATAGAGCTTGCTGAGAAAGATTGAACTATGGGTTTCATCGATGGTTATAGCAAAATATCCGGCTGGTTCATCATCATATGTGGCTAAAAAATAATGATATCCTTCTTGTATTTGTTTGTCTATGGCCTTGGCATTTTGAAACCTAGATAACATATAATCAACCTGTTCTTTCCCTATAAGTGGAGTATAGTACTCATTCCATATTTTATATGCCATATTGGCCACTTGTCTTATCTGAGGCTCACTTTCAACTTTAATAATATCGATCATATATAATCTCTCCCGTATAAAATATTGTATATATTATACCAGAAATTGTCCATGGTTGAGATACGAATTATCTAAAATTAAAGATATAATTGATATATTTACTGACCTTACTTACATCCCTCATAGTAACTATTATTTTCATTATTAGAAATTGTAAATCCCAGCTTTATAGTCATAAATGTTTAATTTCTCTAGAAAATTATGAGTACCAGTTGCATGGGACATTGTATTGACTGGCGATAACAAGTATAATTGTAATAAGAGGCCAATATACCTTTTACTATGGAGGGATATGTATGGATTTTTTAGTAGATAACTATCTAGAGAGTTTATATGCCAACACCTATAGACAGTTGACATTTAAAGCAGATAACAGGTCAGAATGGGAGATATGGCATTGTGAACTCAAGGAGCAATTTATAGAGAGTTTAGGTAAGCTACCCGAACCTAATATTGAACTTGAACCAAGGTTATTAGAAGAAGTTGACTGTGGCGACTACATAAGGCAGAGGGTAGTATACAATACAGATAAAGGGTTATCCATGCCAGCATATGTGTTGATACCAAAGGATGAAACAAGCGAGAGGTATCCAGCTGTTGTAGCATGTCATGGTCATGGATACGGTAGTCGGGAAACTATTGGCTTAGGGAAGGATGGTAGACCGGATACTGATAATCCTACCTATCAGAAGAATTTTGGCATTGAGCTTGTAGGGCGTGGTTTTTTAGTAATTGTGCCTGAACTGTTGGGATTTGGGGATAGAAGGCTCAGGGAGGATATGGACAAGCCCTTAGATGATAGCTCATGTTATAGAATTTCCACATATCTTATGATGTTGGGTAGGACAATGGCCGGTATGAGGGTGTGGGAGACCATGCGAACTATAGATTATCTATATACTCGAGATGATGTGGACTGTAGGCGTATAGGTTGTATGGGTATATCTGGAGGTGGACTGGTGAGTGCCTTTACAAGCGCCATTGATGAGCGGATTAGTTGTAGTGTGGTAAGTGGATTTACCAATACATTCAAGGACAGTATAATGGCGGTGTACCATTGCATAGATAATTTTATTCCTGGTATTATAAATATAGGTGAGATGTACGATATAATAGGACTTATAGCCCCACGGCCTTTACTGATAGAGGCAGGTAGCGAAGATCCTATATTCCCAATAGATGCAGTATATAAGTCACATTCTCACATAGGGGATATATATAAACTATTAGATGTAAAGGATAGGCTCAAACTACATGTATTTGAGGGAGAGCATGAGATAAGTGGCGAAGAAGCGTATCCATGGTTAGAGAAATGGTTAATCAAATGAAGAAATTCTATAAAATAGAGGAGATGGAATATGAAACTTATAACAAATGGTATTGTATTCAAAGATGGCAAATGGCTAGATGATGTAGAAGTACTTATAGATGGCAATACTATAAAGGATATAGTAGAGGATGGAAGAGATATAGATGCTATGCTCATAGACGCTGGTGGTGGATATGTATGTCCAGGATTTATAAATATTCACATACATGGTGCAATTGGATATGATGTGATGGATGGTACAGAGGAGGCTATAAGGGGGATTAGTAAATTTTCAGCCCAGCATGGTACCACTTCTTTTCTGCCAACTACTGTCACTGGCAGTGTAGAGTCGACTAGGAAGACTTTAGAGAAGATCAAAAGAGTTATGGACAGTGAATATGAAGGTGCAGAAATACTAGGTGTACATTTAGAGGGTCCCTTTATAAACTATAGATATAAGGGTGCACAGATGGAGAGCTATATACAAGAGCCTTCAATTGAAAACTATTTAAATCTTGTAGGAGACTTTGAGGATATTGTAAGGCTTGTAACTTTGGCACCTGAAATAGAGGGAGCAAAGGGGTTGATAAAATATCTAAAGGGGCAAGGTGTAACGGTAACTATGGGGCATACAGGTGCCGATTACGACACATGTATTGAGGCCTTTAAATGGGGGGTTAGTCATATAACTCATTGTTATAATGGTATGGTACCCCTTCATCATAGAAATCCAGGAGTAATAGGCGCAGCCTTCGATAGTGAGGATATAACCGTTGAGCTCATTACAGACCTTATACATATCCATCCTGCGATGTTGAGGCTCGCGATAAGAACTAAAGGCCCTGAAGGTACTGCTATTGTAACGGATTCCATGTCGGCCACCGGATTAGGAGATGGTAAATATCTACTGGGAGAAGAGGATGTATGGGTGGAGGATGGCATAGCTAGGACTGCAGAGGGTAGTCTGGCAGGAAGCACCCTAACTCATGATAGAGCACTTAAAAATATGGTAGATATAGGTATTGCTCTAGAGGATGGAGTCGAAATGTTGTCTACTACACCTGCAAAGGTAATAGGTGTGGATGATCACAAGGGACGCATAGGGATAGGATATGATGCTGATATAGTCATATTAGATAAGAACTTACAGGTAAGGGATGTATTTATACAGGGAAGGCCGTTATGATATTATTTAGGATTTAAATCTCATGTAGAAAGTGAGGGATGTGCTTATATAGGGAAAGTTTTATAGAAGGGTAGTTAAAACGTAGGGTATGCGTATATGTGGAGGATTTTCATATATTATCTAGAAATATATATTTATAGATAATAAATCGGGAGGGACTGATATGCATAGGCAGGAATTACTTGATATATTCTATAGGCGAAGGAGTATTAGGAAGTTTAAAAAAGGAGCTACCATAAGTGATGAGCAGATGGATACCATTTTGAGGGCGGCAATGGCTGCCCCATCCGCAAACAATAGGCAACCATGGTATTTTATTGTGGTGGATGATAGGGACAAGATGGTGGAGATCACAAAGCATCATCCCTATTCGAATATGCTTCATACCGCATCGGCATGTATAATTGTGGTAGCAGATACTTCCACAGATTATTGGGTACAGGATTGTGCTGCAGCGACTGAGAATATGCTCCTCGCAATAGCTAATCTAGGACTTGGAGGGGTATGGTTAGGTATTCATCCCAGAGAAAAGCGTGAGACAGCTTTGAGGGAGATATTTACTATTCCCGAGCATATGATACCACTATGTGTAGTTGCCATAGGTGTACCTGATGAAGCGAAAGGAAAAGCTGACAGGTTTGACCCAGATAGAATACGTAAAAATTCTTGGCAATAAAATGGATAGCTTGAGAGGAGAGCTAGGGATAAAAAGTACCATTTCATAGTGGTGCAAAAGTATCCTGAGTGCTTTCCTTTCAGCTAAACACAACTTAAAGAGTGATTACCTCCATTTGAGGTGGAGCAGATGCGAGAATGTATCTGGTAATAATCATATTATAATGCCTATAGGAGCTTTTGAAACTTTGCTCTTTTAAATAGTGTAGTTGTACAAGACGCCGAACCTTGAGAGACTGGGAATGGAGGAGAGATAAAGTGAAAGCTAACGGGAAAAAAATTTTAATAATTGCATGTATCGTTCTAATATTTATATGCGCAGTAAGCTGTAGCAAGGACGAAGTATCAAAAGATCAAGAACTGAGTGATAGTGCTCCCGCAGGGGAACTCACAATTTCTCTTGCAATGTATAGTGATGATGACTTTATGCAGGAGATTCACAGTATAGATATCTCATCTGAGGAGTCTACTGTAATAGCCACAGATCATGGAGTGTATACAGCCCCTAAATTGTCTCATGATGGCACTAAGATTGCATATTCATCAGGTACAGATACGATGGATGGTAGCCAGTGTATAAAGATAATTGATAGCTCTGGGAAAGAGCTAAAAAGTCTTCCTGATCTCGGAGGAAATGAGACTGTGATAGGCTGGTCAAGAGATGACAAAGAGATATTGGTCCAAAGTTTGGTACAAGATGATATCTATTTTACTATGTTCTACATAATGGATGTGGAAACTGGGGAGGCAAGACTAGTTGGGGATTTTAGAGAGGATGTCTTTAAGGCTATCCAATCTGCACAGTGGTCCCCTGATGAAAAACATGTAATATTCTCAGCCACCGATGAGATGGGCTCAAGCTCCATATATAGATTAAATGTGTCAGATGGAAGCCTATCCACCTTCACACAGGGCTATTATGATGATTTTCCACGATGGTCACCAGATGGAGAGCATATAATGTTTTTGCGAATAAGGGAGGAGTGCTCGGCAGATTCTGAGGATTATAATCCATGTATTGATATATGGCTTGCCGATGCAGAAGGAGAGGAATTTAAATGTATAGCAAGAGATGAAAGTACTGACCATACAGATATTGCCTGGAGCCCTGATGGTAAAGATATAGTATTTATAAAATCTAGTAAGGAAGTCACGGACTATGACAACGAGCTTGTATTGTACAATCTAGAATCGGAGGAGGCAAAAGTCCTCATAGAAGGTGAGGGCTACAAATATATACCGGTTTTTTCGCCTGATGGAAAATACATAGCATTTGGCTCTTTTATTGGAGATCCATCTCAGGAAGTACCAGATGAGGGATTTGATAATCATGTATATATAATGGACATTAAAGAGGGTAAAGCCCAAAAGATATGTACAATCACTGGCGATATATATACTCTTGAATGGAGTGAATGAGCCTTTAGCTCGAACTTCTTAACTGGGGTGTGAAAGGGTGGTAATTTATGCGACAGAAGATATTGGAAATGCTTATGGACAATATGGGCAACTTTATATCAGGGGAGGATATGAGTGATAAGCTAGGTGTGACAAGGGCAGCTATATGGAAGCATATGGATACACTCAGAAATGATGGCTATAATATTGAGTCTGTTCCAAGAAAGGGTTATAGGCTTGTCAATATACCTGATACTATAGATGGTCATGTTATAAAGTGGGGACTATCAACCAGAGTATTGGGTTCGGAGATATTGAGCTTTAGTTCTTTAGAATCCACCAATATGATGGCTAAGGAGAAGGCAACAGATTGGTGTAGGGAAGGTACTGTGATAATTGCCGATGAACAGACGGCTGGAAAGGGGCGCATGGGCAGGGGGTGGGTATCCCCTACAGGAAAGGGAATATGGATGTCGATCATATTAAAACCCTCTATAAATCCGGCTAAAGCGCCTCTTATAACTTCCATGGCTGCAGTGGCTGTGATCAGGGCGATACAAAGCATTTCAGGCCTTCATTCTACTATAAAGTGGCCTAATGATATATTGATAGATGGTAAGAAGGTGTGTGGCATACTCACAGAGATGCAAGGCGACATGGATAGTATTCACTATGTAGTGGTTGGAATAGGGCTAAATGTGAATTTAGATGAGAAAGATCTTCAAAGGGAACTTAGGGATAAGGCTACTTCGTTGAAGATAGAGCTTGGAAACTCTGTGCATAGGGTGGAAATTGTACAAGCAATACTTACGGAATTGGAGAGCATATATTTATATTACATGGAAACAGGGGATCCCAGTGATATAATAACTTCAATAAGGGATAATTCTGCCACCGTAGGAAATAGAATTCGTGTAATAGGTGTAAATACTAGTATAGAGGGGACAGCAATTGATATAGGTGATGACGGTGCCCTTGTGGTAAAGTTAGATGACGGTCAGATAAAAAGGGTAATGTCTGGAGATGTATCAGTGAGGGGGATGAAAGGATATGTATGATGGCTCCATAGTAGATGTAGATGGAATAGAGGTGGGACATGCATGGGATGATGTTGGTGGCACTGGTTGTACTGTCATACTCTGCAAAGATGGTGCAGTGGCCGGAGTGGATGTAAGGGGTTCTGCACCGGGTACTAGGGAGACAGATCTTTTGGATCCTATAAATTTGGTACAGGAAGTTCATGGGATATTACTATGTGGAGGCAGTGCCTTTGGACTTGCAGCAGCTGATGGTGTAATGGAATACTTAGAGGAACAGGGTATAGGTTTTGATACAGGTATTGCGAAGGTGCCCATTGTTCCAGCTGCTGTGTTATTTGATCTTGGATATGGAGATCCTAATGTGAGACCAGATAGATGTATGGGATATAGAGCCTGTGAGATGGCATCTAATGAGAAAGTTCTCCAAGGGAGTGTGGGTGCCGGCGCCGGCGCAACTATCGGGAAGCTAATGGGTATGGAAAATGCTACAAAAGGTGGTATAGGTACAGCTAGCTTATTATTACCTGATGGTGTAGTGGTAGGTGCTATAGTGGCAGTTAATGCCTTTGGCGATGTGGTTAATGCAGATACAGGGGAGATAATTGGTGGAGCCCTTCACCCGAAGACAGGTGAGTTTGTAGATACATCGAAGAGTATTATATCTACCAACGAGTCAGGGGTATTTGCGGGGCAGAATACTACGATTGGAGTTATAGCTACTAATGCAAGGCTCACAAAAGGAGAGGCCAACAAGGTGGCATCTATGGCCCACGATGGCTATGCTCTAGCTATAAGGCCTGTCCACACTATGTTTGATGGCGATACTATATTTGCCCTATCTACTGGAGGTGTGGCTGGCGATATAAATGCCATAGGTACAGCTTCAGTATATGCTATGGCTTATGCCATAAATAATGCAATATGGGCGGCCAATAAAAGCTAACGTGTATAATAGACTGTTCTTAGTCATGTTTGTTGAATATATTTATATGATATTTCAATGGGTTCTACAGCTTTATACCATTATTTTTCTAAATTAATATTGAAATATATCCATATCTTTGATAATATGTAGCCATTATAGCCGATACTATTAATAGATCGGACTATAGAAGGCTAAATCCTATTCAAAAATAAAAGCGTCAGGTATCCATTGTATATGGAACTTGAACGGAGGTGTTGTAGTTATGAAAGTATCAGTAAGACGCCTAGTTATAATTGGAATGCTAGGTGCCATATCTATTGTATTAGGGCTAACCCCATTAGGATTCATACCCATTCCATTTAGCCCTGTTCGTGCTACTATAATGCATATACCTGTAATAATAGGGACGATAATGGAAGGACCGTTTGTCGGCTTTTGTGTGGCTCTTGTATTTGGTGCTACCAGTATGTATCAAGCGGCTACTAACCCTACTCCCGTATCATTTGTGTTTTTAGATCCACTTGTGGCGATAGTACCCAGACTTTTAATTGCTGTAATATGTCATTATGCCTATACGGGTGTAAAAAGGGCACTTTCACAAAAGGATGAAAAGATGGCCATTAGGGTGAGCAGTGGGATAGCAGCTGGCTTAGGTACATTCACAAATACTGCAGGTGTATTGGGTATGATATATCTAAGACATGGTGCTCCGTACGGAGAAGCTTTAGGTATAAGCCCAGAAGGGGTAGGTGCCTTTTTATTAGGCGTAGGGGCAACCAATGGCATTCCAGAGATAATTGTTGCCATACTTATAGTAGTACCAGTGATAGGCGCATTAAAAAAGATGTATAAATAATATATAAAAGGAGCAAACCCAATGATACTAGTGATGGATATTGGAAATACCGACATTGTATTAGGTGTATATGACGGAGAAACACTTATAGAAGATTGGCGTTTGGCTACTGATCATCAAAGGTCAGGTGACGAGTTTGGAATGCTCATACTAAGCCTTCTCAGTTATAAGGACATTCCATATACTGAGATAGATTCTGTTGTAATATCGTCAGTAGTGCCGAATCTCATGTTTGCGTTAGAGACTCTATGCCATCGTTATTTTAAGTTAGAACCTATTGTAGTAGGTCCAGGGATAAAAACTGGTATCAACATAAAATATGACAATCCAAAGGAAGTAGGTGCAGATAGAATAGTAAATGCTATAGCAGGCTATGAGCATTATGGAGGGCCACTAATAATAATAGACTTTGGTACAGCAACTACTTTCTGTGCCATATCTAGAGAAGGGGAGTATCTAGGAGGTTGTATAGCACCAGGTATAAGGATATCTACCAGTGCTTTGTTTGAAAGGGCTTCTAAACTTCCCCGAGTGGAGCTTATAAAACCACCTAATGTAATATGCAAGAACACAGTTAATAGTATACAAGCAGGTATAGTATATGGATATATAGGTCAGATAAACTTTATAGTAGACAAGATGAAGAACGAGTTTAAAAGTGACGATGTAAAGGTAATAGCTACAGGAGGTTTGGCGAATCTAATAGCTGGAGAGTCAGATAGGGTAGATGTGATAGATCCCCTTCTTACTTTGGAGGGCCTTAGAATTATTTATGAGAGAAATATGAAATATGAGTAGAACTATTAAAAATAGCTTTGTAAATTTACAAAGCTATTTTTTTGTGTTAATATGTTAAAGAAAGTTTATAATTGGATTATAATTTGGAAGGTGGCGGGTCTATTTGGGTACCGGAACAAAACTTTTAAGCTATATTACAGGGCGATTGATTACTATATTTTTGATTATAATAATACTACTTATGTCGACCTTTATTGCATATGACTGTGCAAATATATATGTAATATTAGAAGAGGGGATGGGTATGCGAGCAGAGGCTGTCCTTACCGATAATGAGGTATCATCCCTTGAACAGTTTTTCACTCCACATTTTTTAAGTACAGATGGGCTTCTAAATGGAAATAAGTATGCAGAATATATAATAGCCGATTATGACTATGAGATAAAGATGAAAAAGGTGTGGGCATGGCCATGGAGCACAAAGGCAAATGCCACAATACAGGAGATTGTGTCTGATATATCGGGAGATATGAGGATAAAAGAAGATATAGAAAAAGATGAAGAAGAGGAAGAATCTAAACCTACTATACCTAAATGGGATAATGGTGAAAAACTTGTACATTTGAGGAAGGTAAATGGACGGTGGCTAATAGATGAAGTCATATTGGAGCGTCCGCTGGAAAAGTTTGATTGAGTAGGGAATAAGAAAAGCTCATCTAGATAAAATATTTTATCTAGATGAGCTTTTTTCTATACTGCTTTTAGAAATTTATATTGGGCTTGACATAGGCCATAGTACATTCCCTTCTTTTCAATGAGCTCATCGTGATTACCACTTTCAATTATATGTCTATCGTCTATTACCATTATCCTATCTACTTTTCGTATAGTTGACAATCTGTGAGCGATTATAAATGATGTACGCCCCTTTAAGAGTCGTTCTAGAGCTTTTTGTATGAGTATCTCTGTCTGGGTGTCAATACTAGATGTGGCTTCGTCTAATATGAGTATCTTAGGGTCGGCAAGTAGGGCTCTGGCGAATGATATTAGTTGTTTTTGCCCCACTGATAGCCTAGAACCTCTCTCCTTTACTTCAGTGTAATAGCCGTTTTCCATCTCCATTATAAAGTCATGGGCATGGACTGCCTTTGCAGCTTCTATAACTTCTTCGTCGGTGGCATCAAGTCTGCCATAGCGTATATTGTCCATAATTGTACCGGAGAATATAAAAGTATCCTGCATCATGATACCCATCTGTTTTCTTAATGAGTGAAGCTTTACATCTTTTATATTGTGGCCGTCTATGCGTACCTCTCCTTCTGTGACATCGTAAAAACGGCTTATGAGATTTACTATGGTGCTCTTGCCGGCGCCGGTAGGCCCTACGAGGGCCACTGTCTCACCAGGTTCTATATCAAAGCTTACATCCTCAAGGACCATTTTTTTATCATCATAGCTAAATGTGACATTGTCAAATTCCACTCTTCCGACTATTTCGGGCATCTCTATGGCATTTGGGCTATCTTGAATTTCAGGTTTGGTGTCTAGTACTTCGAATATACGCTCTGTAGAAGCCATTGCCACTAATATGGAATTATAAAAGTTTGAGATATTATTGAGTGGTTCCCAAAACCTTCCCGAATACCAAATTATAGATAAGAGGATACCCACTGTTATCTCCCCTGTTATTAGTGCCCTTACCCCAAATATATATATGAGTACTGTACCCATTGTGGATATTATATCAATACATGGCCAAAACAGATTATTTATCTTTATGGCATCCATCCAAGTAGATTTTATATCGTTGTTTAACTGTAAAAATATATTCTCGTTTTCTTTTTCTCTAACAAATGCTTGGGTCACCTTCATACCAGATAGACTCTCATGTAGGTAGGCATTCATATTGGATGATTTCTTGCGCACTTCTTGCCATCTATGATGTATCTTTCTCTTTAGTTTGAAAGTTACCAACAATAGCAGGGGTATGGTGGACATAGATATTAGCGTAAGCTTTACATTGATTGTGAGCATTATTATTATGATTATAATAAGGGTCAAAAAGTCTATAAGTACATTTACTATACCATCGGTAAATAGCCCATTTAGGGAGTTTACGTCATTTATAACTCTTACCATTATCTTACCTGCTGGCTTACTGTCGAAAAAAGAAAAGGAGAGGGTCTGGATATGATTAAAGAGATCTTGTCTGAGGGTTGCAATTGCGGTTCTTCCTGCCCTATCCATTATGCGTATTCTATATCTCTGACATACTGCATGTATAGCATTTGCTGATACATGTATGAGCAGTACCCACTGAAGGCCATCTAATCTTCCTATACTTATATGGTTGTCTATGGCTATCTTCATGAGATATGGACCTGCTAGACTAGTTACAGCTACAATTACCATAAGACAGAAGGATATAAACACCTCTTTTTTATAGGGAGAAAGATAGCCTAAAAGTCGTTTAAATTGCTGTCTATCAAATGGTCTTTCAATTGCCTCATCGTCTATAAGTTTGGTCTGGGCCATTTATATCACCTGCTTTCCAGTATTAATTGCATCGAAGTCCTTATACTGTTCCCTATACATATTATAGTAAAGTCCTTTTTTATCTAGAAGGGTCTTATGTGTTCCCCTTTCTATTATCTCTCCATTATCTAACACGATTATCTGATCTGCGTCTTTAACAGAAGATATTCTATGGGCTATTATAAAGGTAGTCATATCATGGGTCACATGCTTTAAAGCTTTTTGGATTTTGTATTCGGTCTCCATATCTACGCTGGATGTACTGTCATCTAATATCAAGATTTTAGGCTGTTTTAAAATTGCCCGGGCAATAGCTATTCTCTGCTTTTGTCCCCCTGATAATCCCATTCCTCTCTCTCCAATTATAGTGTCATATCCATAGGGCATTTCCATTATGAAATCATGGGCTTGGGCTATTTTTGCAGCTTCTATAATTTCGTCCATTGGGGCATCTACTCTTCCAAAGGCTATATTTGCCTTTATGGTCTCAGAAAATAGAAATGTCTCCTGCATTACATACCCCATTTGACTTCTAAGTTCCTTCAATTTATAATCTCTGATATCTATACCATCAAGGATGATTCTTCCACAAGAACAGTCATAAAAGCGCCCTAAGAGATTTACTATTGAAGTCTTCCCAGCTCCAGTAGCTCCCATTATAGCTATTGTACTTCCAGGTGGTACATCTAGATCTATATTTTTTAGAACATCATTTTGTCTATATCTAAAAGACACATCTTCAAATTGTATATGCCCTGCAAAGTCCTTGGGAAAGACGGCATCTTTCTTTTCCTTTATACTAGAACCCAGGTCAAGATAATAGAATATCTTTTCACCTGAAGATATTGCTTGTTCTGTCATATTGATGAGCCAGCCTAGCATGCGCATTGGGTTTGTTATCATCCACATATATCCAGTGAAGGCAACGAGAGTACCTAGAGAGATACTTCCTTTTATGACCATATATCCCCCAAACCCTAATAGGATTACAGGACTTAGGCTACTTAAAAAATCCATAAAGGGAAAGTATTTTGCCCAGATATAGGAGGCTTGTAAATTCTTCTCCATCTGCTTTCTATTTTCAGTGGCAAACCTTTCACTTTCATAGTCTTCTCTGGCAAATGCCTTTACCACTCTGACTCCTGATATATTTTCCTGCGCCCTAGTGTTCAGTACCGCATCTTGCTCTCTGATTTCACCGAATGCAGGGCGTATGAGTTTATCAAATTGCCATGCCACAAATGCCAAAAGGGGAGTTATGAGTATTACCACAGAGGCGAGTTTTACGTTTAGACTAAATATCACTATGAGGGCTCCTATAAAATGTATAGAATTTTCAATTATAGTTATGGCCCCACCAGCAAAGAAATTACGTATACTCTCTAAATCTCCTGTCATACGTGACATTATATTACCTATCCTATGATTGTCGTAAAATTCATAGGGTAATTCTTGAAGGTGTGTATACATATTATGTCTAAGGTCAAATATCAAATTCTGTGAGATGTCCTCAAACATATATGATCTTATGTATATTAGGACACTTCGAAGGATTGCGAGTACCACTAGAAGTATAAGTATATTGGCAAGTTTTTGTATTTGTCCATCTTTGATTACGTCATCTACTAAAATTTTAGTTAGATATGGTGATACAAGCCTTGTCAGTACTACGATAATTAAGAGGGCTACAGCGATTGCAGTCCTCTTCTTATAATTGCTTAAAAGAGCGAATATTCTCTTTAGAACATCCAAACAAATACCCCCTTAGAATTTTCACACTAATATATCGAGAATTATGACTAATATATCGAGAACTATATTAATGTTAAAAAGTTGATGAAGTTAATATGAGATCCACCAAGTTTATAAACTAATATTTTTAGTATCAAACTTGAAAAATTATAGTATTTGATTATATATTAATGGTAATCCTAAAATACGTCAAAGAGTATATAGGCGCAGATAATATCATATCTAATCTCAGTTATCATTCCAGTCAATTATACTTGATTTAAACGTATAATTGACACTTTCATAGCGATTTACTACCATAATCATTATATATATAATGATTGTGTCAAAGAGTATAATTTGTGTATAGTAATAAGCAAGAATATACAAAACGATAGGGAGAAGAGATGAAAATAGATTGCATTTTGGAGATGATAATATGGCTGTCAGTGTGAATGGAGTAGATAGAAACACAAAACACTAAAACATGGACCTTGTTTGAAGAGTGTTATATTTTGTGATATAATACCGTGACAAGATATTAAGATGCGAATTACGTATTATGAGTGTAAGCAGTGCATATATATCATATTAAGGCAATCTCTATGGACAAATTGTGTTTTATTTCGGCGAAACAAGAGGGGGTTATAAAAATTTATGACAGTTAGTGAGACGATTAAGAGACCTTCATATTTAGGTTTAGATGTTGGTTCTACAACTGTAAAAGTGGTCGTGTTAGATGATGAGGATCAAATAATATATAGTAATTATAGAAGACATTACTCAGATGTAGAAAATAGTGTAGGTGAGATACTAGAAGAGGTATATAAAAATTTAGGTGAATTTGAAGTAACTATGGCTGTTACTGGCTCCGGTGGTCTTATGGTACATAAGTGGCTGGATATCCCATTTGTACAAGAGGTTATAGCCTGTTCCATGGCAGTAGAAGAGCTCATACCAGAGACAGATGTTGCGATCGAGCTAGGTGGCGAAGATGCCAAAATCACGTATTTCTCCGGCAATATGGAACAACGGATGAATGGTACCTGCGCCGGCGGTACTGGTGCATTCATAGATCAAATGGCATCCCTGATAGAGACTGATGCGAAGGGTTTAAATGATCTTGCAGGGAAGCATGAGAATATATATCCAATAGCATCCCGCTGTGGTGTATTTGCAAAGACTGATGTACAAGCTTTGTTGAATCAGGGTGCCTCTAAAGAAGATATAGCTGTCTCTGTCTTTCAGTCAGTGGTCAACCAGACTATAACAGCATTAGCTTGTGGTCGAAGGATTGAGGGGAAGGTAGCTTTCATGGGTGGCCCACTACATTTTTTGCCCGAACTTAGAAAGAGATTTGCAGAGACATTAAAGCTTGAGGATGGAGATGTCATAATACCGGAAAACTCTCAATTATTCGTGGCGATAGGTGCAGCTATTGCTTCCAAGGCCAATGAATCTGTAAGTTTTAGTAGTTTGCGAAATAGATTGGATCATTTTGATGTAAGTGTGGATAAGGAGATAAAGCGACTTAGACCTCTATTTATAGATGAACAAGAGTATAGAGAGTTTAAGGATAGACATGATAAGTATAGTCCTCAAATGCGTGATATAAGTTCATTTGAGGGGAAATGCTTTTTAGGGATAGATGCAGGTTCTACTACTACCAAAGCAGTGCTTATAGATGAAGATAATAATATCCTATATTCTTATTATGACAACAATAAGGGCAGGCCCCTTGAGATTACAATGCACATACTAAAAGAGATATATAGCCTTTTGCCTGAAAATGCGACTATAGTAAATTCAGCAGTTACAGGATATGGTGAGGACCTTATAAAGTCTGCATTGGGTGTGGACATAGGGATGGTAGAAACTATTGCCCACTATAGGGCGGCAGATCACTTTCAACCTGGGGTAGATTTCATAATGGATATAGGTGGGCAAGATATGAAATGTATACGTATAAAAGATGGAGTTATAGAAGATATACTCTTGAATGAGGCGTGTTCTTCTGGTTGTGGTTCGTTTATCGAAACTTTTGCCCATTCTATAGGGATAGGAGTAGAGGAGTTTTTAAAGAAGGCTCTTAATGCTCAAAATCCTGTAGATCTAGGTTCTCGATGCACTGTATTTATGAATTCTAGGGTAAAACAGGCTCAAAAAGAAGGTGCAACCGTAGGCGATATAGCAGCAGGTATTTCCTATTCTGTGATAAAAAATGCCCTTCAAAAGGTCATAAGGATAAAGAATACTGAAGAACTTGGGGAGAAAATAGTTGCCCAAGGGGGGACTTTCTCAAGTGATGCAGTTTTGAGAAGTTTTGAGTTATTATCTGGCAGGGAAGTTGTGCGTCCTTCTATACCAGGGCTCATGGGTGCCTTAGGAGCAGCCCTGACTGCTAAGGAAGAGTATGTCTTAGGATACGAGTCTACACTCATTGATATGGAAGAAATAGAAAGCTTTACGCACAAGACCAGTATGGTAAGGTGTGGTAGGTGTGGCAATAACTGCCTGCTCACTATAAGTGATTTTGGTTCTAGGGGCAGATTTATATCAGGAAATAGATGTGAAAGAGCTTATGGTGCGGGGAAATCGAAGAAGAACATTCCTAATCTCTACAAATATAAATATGACAGGATATTTGGCTATGAACCTTTGCCCATGGAAGAGGCACCAAGGGGCGTTGTGGGAATGCCTAGAGTACTCAATATGTACGAAAATTACCCGTTTTGGTTTACCCTGTTTACAGAGCTGGGTTTTAGAGTAGAGCTATCGTGTCATTCGTCTAGGGAAGTATATGAGATGGGTATGGATACTGTACCGTCTGATTCTATTTGTTATCCTGCCAAATTGGCTCACGGTCATATAATGGACCTTATAGATCGGGGTATAAAATTTATATTTCATCCTTGTGTATTTTATGAGAAAAAAGAGGACGAGGAGGCGAATAACCATTTAAATTGCCCTATAGTTATCTCCTATGCTGAGGTGATAGAGAACAATATAGATGAAGTAAATGCAGAGGATATTACCTTTATGCATCCCTTTATATCACTAGATGATTTAGACGGACTTAAAAAACATATGCATAGCGAACTCCGCTCTTTTAAGGTCTCCAGAGGGGAGATAAATGCTGCAGTAGATAGGGCATGGGACGAAAAACAGAGAGTAGATAGAGATATACAAGATAAGGGTGAAGAGGTACTTAAATATATGCGGGGTAGAGGTATGAAGGGAATAGTCCTTGCAGGACGCCCATACCACATAGATCCAGAGATAAATCATGGTATAGCTGACCTAATAACCTCACTTGGTATGGCTGTACTTACAGAAGATTCAGTTGCTCATCTAGGTGATGTGGAACGTCCAATTAGGGTGATGGATCAATGGACTTTCCATTCTAGACTATATGCGGCGGCAAATTTTGTTGCCACTCAAAGAGATATTGAACTTGTGCAGCTTAATTCATTCGGATGCGGTTTAGATGCAGTGACCACAGATCAGGTAGAAGAGATATTAGCTGGCTATGATAAAATATATACTGTACTTAAGATAGATGAGTTGAATAATTTAGGAGCTGCTAAGATAAGACTTCGATCTCTCATGGCTGCAATGGAAGAACGAGATAAAAATGGTTTTGTACCTGAGAAGGTAGGTAAACCTTTTAAACGGGTTGTATTTACTAAAGAGATGCGCGAAAATCATACTATACTTGTGCCTCAGATGGCCCCTATACATTTTGAACTCATAGAGGCGGCTATGAACACATGTGGATATAATTTAGAGATTCTACCTTCTGTGGATAAGGATGCCATAGATGAAGGTCTCAGTCTTGTCAACAATGATGCCTGTTATCCTGCTATAATTACAGTAGGTCAGTTTATACATGCCCTAAAATCGGGCAAATATGATCTTGACAATACATCTGTATTGATGAGCCAGACCGGTGGAGTCTGTAGGGCATCGAATTATATAGGTTTTATACGCAAGGCGCTTAAGGATGCAGGCCTTGGGGATATTCCCGTTATATCGGTAAGTGCTGCCGGTCTTGAAAGCAACCCGGGATTTACCTATTCATGGGATATGGCCACAAAGGGTGTAATGGCGCTTCTATATGGTGATCTCTTAATGAATGTATTATATAGGGTTAGACCATACGAAAAGATAGAAGGTTCTGCCAATGAGCTATTTGATAAGTGGATGGAAAGATGTAAAGAGTCGGTGAGGAAGGGAGACCGTAAGGAGTTTAAGCAATATGTGCGGCAGATAGTGGATGACTTTGATAATCTAGAACTCAAAGATATACAAAAGCCCAAGGTAGGGATAGTAGGTGAAATCCTTGTCAAGTATCATCCTACTGCAAATAACAATCTTGTAGATATTTTAGAGGCAGAGGGCGCGGAAGTGGTGGTGCCGGATCTTACGGGGTTTCTACTCTATTGTGCACAGAATGAGCGATATAAACATAAATATCTGTCAAAAGGTAAACTCAATAAGATTGCAGGAGATATCTCCATATGGTATCTAGAATTTTGGCGCAAGGATATGAAACGAGTTCTTGCAAAGAGTAAGCGTTTTACTCCTCCAAGTACAATAAAGGAACTCGGAGAGGCAGCCAAACCTATAGTTGCCCTTGGCAATCAAGCTGGGGAGGGATGGTTACTTACAGCAGATATGGTCCTCCTCATAGAGCAGGGAGTAGAGAACATTGTATGTGTTCAGCCCTTTGCTTGTCTACCTAATCATATAACAGGAAAAGGTGTCATAGGTCGACTTAAATCTATATATCCAAAGGCAAATATTGTAGCAATTGACTATGATCCGGGGGCAAGTGAAGTAAATCAACTGAACAGAATAAAGCTTATGCTTGCAAATGCCTTTAAAAATATGGGAAGCTCATATGTTCAAAGTATATAAGTCAAAACACCCTGTGCAATTGCACAGGGTGTTTTAGCTTATGGAAAATTTATCAATCTATTTCAATAGTTATATCGATTATATATGATTCAACTAGCCTTCTTAAGTTGGCTGTAGATATTATCATTGTCTGAGTTGGACGCTTTTTTGAATATACTACATCCTACATTACTAGCTATGCACAGTCCTATTCTTCTCATACCTGCTTCAAAACCGAATAGTTTAAACATCTTAAGGGCACCTTTGAATGAATAAAATTCATCTACGGCATTGAAAAATTCGGCTTGTAGTTCCCAAGGGGACATATTCTTTGGTTTAAATACCACATTCATCATATCGTAGTATTGCCAATCATCTATGAGTATTCTCTTTTCTTTTTTAAATTGTTCATATATAGGAGTACCGGGATAGGGGGTGAGTATGGCTGGTTGCAGTTGATAGGCATTTATCTCTTTACAAAATTGTACTGCATCTCTTATATCTTGTTTAGTATCGTAATCCAAGCCTAAAACTAAGCTAGCTATGAGTTTTATATTATATTTTTGCAATGTCTCACCACACATGCGAATGTCTTCTATTTTTTGTTTCTTGTTTATGTAATCAAGGGAGTCTTGATTTAGAGATTCTATACCTATAAGTACTCTATTTAGATTGGTATCCCTAAGTAGTTCTAGAAGTTCTTTATCTTTTGCCATGTCGGTTCGTCCAAAATAAAAGGTTTCTTTAAAAGTAACATCTTCCCTTATCATTTTTTCTAAGATTTCCTTTGCCCTAGGTTTATTTGCTGTAAAATTGTCATCTTCAAAGTTTACATATTTAAAGCCCATATCCTTATATAGTTTTAGTTCTTCAATTACATTATCAGGGCTTCTATATCTGTAGGGATAGAACATACGTGATGTTGTGCAAAATATACAATTGAAAGGGCATCCCCTAGATGTCATTACGTTTGCGGCTTGACAAGGTGTTTCAAGTAGGGAGTAATCGGGGAAGGGTATATCATCTAGATTCTCTATGGGGGGAGCATATATTATATCCTCTTTTATATTACCCTCCATTGCGTCGACTATAACTTTTTCAGCCTCTCCTATTATGACATGATCTGCGTGTTTAAGGGCTTCTTCGGGGAGGGCAGATGCATGCATGCCACCTATTATTACTGGTTTTTTATACTTTTCTCTAAGTATATCTCCAAGCTCATATGCTCTGATTGCATTTGATGTCATTGTATATATACCTACTGCATCTGCATCTTTTACTACATCAATATCTACGTCTTGATATAGTTCTTCGTAAACTTTCACGTGATGTCCTGCATCTTCTAAAATCCTGCCGAGTATAAGGGGGCCAGTTATGGAGTTACTTCTGCCATAAAAAGAGCCACCTAGCCTATATACCCAATTACGTCGTATATCTGCTGCGGGCACTATAAACAATATCTTCATTAGTAGCACTCCTTTTATTATTCTACTTTAGCTAGATTTACTTTATATACAGTATACTATATATACTTATATATTCAATGTATACTAAGTAACTTTTTTGTTTCAAGGTTTATAATAATGGAAATGACATAGAACTGTAGGTTTTTACCTCGATATTATCCAGCTTTACTAGAGGAGTACAGGGGGCATAGGTGTATAAAGTTATGAGATTTTATAGATGGATAGCATATAAAATTTACAATATAGTATTTATAATAATATAAAAAAAAAGTCCACGCTTTTATATAGTATATTTTTGAGATTTGTCTTTTAAAATATGAGTTTTTTGGTAGAATATATGTGAGATAAATATAGTAATAGGAGTAGAATATTATGAATATAGGAGATGTGAAGATAGACAATAATCTTTTTTTGGCGCCTATGGCAGGTATAACTGACCTTCCCTTTAGGCTTCTATGTAAGGAGCAGGGGTGTGGTCTGGTATATACGGAGATGATAAGTGCTAAAGGACTATATTATAACAATCAACGCACGTATGAACTATTGAAAATACATGATAAAGAACATCCAATAGGAGTACAATTATTTGGGTCTGAGCCTAAGATAATGGGAAAGATGGCAGAAGAAGTTTCCAAAAGTGGCGTAGACTTAATAGATATAAATATGGGTTGTCCTGCGCCTAAGATTGTAAAAAATGGCGAGGGGTGTGCTCTTATGAAGGATCCAGATAGAGCAAAGACCATAATAGAGGCGGTAACAAGGGCTACTACAAAACCAGTTACAATAAAGATGAGAAAGGGATGGGACGAGAAAAACACAAATGCAATATATATTGCAAAGATTGCGCAGGAGGCAGGGGCATCAGCCATTACTGTTCATGGTAGGACAAGGGAAGATTTTTATAGTGGGCAAGCGGATTGGGATATTATAAAAAAGGTTAAAGAATCTGTGAATATACCAGTAATAGGTAATGGTGATATATTTACTCCCCACGATGCAAAGAGAATGTTAGATTATACAGGTTGTGATGCTATTATGATAGGGAGAGGAGCCCAGGGAGATCCCTGGATATTCAAGAGGACTCTTCATTACTTGGAGACAGGAGAACTTTTACCCCATCCAACATGTGAAGAGAGGGTAGAGATGGCAATTAGGCATATGGATATGGCAATGACAATAAAGGATGAACGAATAGTTATTCCACAGATGAGGAAACATATCGGTTGGTATTTAAAGGGGATGGAAGGTGCAACTAATATACGTGCTCTTGTAAATAGAATGGATAGTGCCGATGAGATTAAGGAACTACTTTACTCTATTATTTAAGTATGTATAACATGGGATGATATTACATATATTGTTCTAGAAGAACTCATAAATAATATTATAAGCATTATCTTATCTCAAAGGAATCATACGATCATTGTATATATACTGGAGCTAAATTTTTGGTAGAGTGGGTACTATAAGGTTGGATATTTGGTAGAGAGACTAGACAGCAAAGGTGACTATTTGGATAGGATGGAGTCTTTAATGTAAACTTTCGATATGGAGGGATTATATTGGAGCGGTTTGCGTTTATCACATTTCCAGACAGTGGAGAGGGTATAATCAGCAGGCATAAAATCCTAAATAAATTTCCTCAAAAAATCGCAAAGGTATGTACTTGTATAAAAGGGCCAACAAGGATAGATGTGGTAACGGATAAGAAGAGCCAGATAGAATTAGGTTATATCTACAATATACCTACTATACACTATAGGGATGGACATTTTATATTTGATGATAGAGAAAGGCAGATCAAACTACTTATAAGAGAACTTTCTAAATCAGAGATAGAGTTGGTATCGGCACCATTTATATCAGACATATTTGAAGAAGGAGATATACAAACATTTAGTGATAGTGGCATACACCTTCTTGATTTAAATGTGTTTTATATGATAGCCCTATATGTGTCTGCAATGGAACTTTTAAAGATTCTTAGAAAGCAACTCCCATATATGGATATAGGCATATGGAGGGGGGATACACAGATAGGTGAGACATGGATAGATATTCTCTCGCCCTATTTTAATAGTATGACGATAGGGGGATATGATAGACATAGGTTAGAGGAACTTTCCCATAGAATTTTAAGAGAGACAGGACTTTCATGTGAAGTGACCACCGATGTGGCAAATTGTATAGTGGGAAAAGATTTAATAATACTCACTGAGAAGGTGGAAGTGAATATGGGAGAAGATGCTATATCTCTCTTATCGTATCCAATTCCCATAAAAGGTTTAAAAGATATGGATGGAAGATTTATGTTTTGCTCAGGTATAGTGGAGCTGTGTTGCAGCCCTGTGACAGATATGGAATTGAATATTTGGGAGTATCTAGCGTTGAACCATACATTGTTCTATATTTTAAATGGAAGTTATGGTAAATTTATAGATATGGCAGGACGAGATGATAAAAACTTTAAAGATTTTTTGAATGAACACTATGTACATCCATTTTGCGTAAAGGAGTTGGTGTGTGGTTTTGAAACTATCACATACGATAGGTTTAGAATGTTATATTTTAAAAATATTGATAGGAGGGAAAAAGTGGGTTAGATCTTGACATAATTAAAAAGGTATTTTATAATGTTAACAATATAAATTTTGAAGCACTGCCAAAAACTTATTTGTGCAGTGCTTATATTGTATTTGAGAATAAAATATTCGTTTTATCATATAATTATCTACATAAAATAATAAGCAAGTTACAAAATCAAAGGGGAGAAATAAAATGACAAATAAAGAAATTATATTGACACCTGAAGGCGTTATGAAATTAGAGAATGAATTAATCCATTTAAAGACAGTTAGAAGACGGGAAGTAGCACAAAGAATAAAGCAAGCTCTTGCTTTTGGAGATCTCAGTGAGAATTCTGAATATGATGAAGCAAAGAATGAACAGGCCTTTATAGAAGGACGTATTGTTTCACTAGAGAATATGCTAAAAAACGCAAAGATTATAGATGACGAAGATATAGTGACGGATATAGTAAGTGTAGGATGCACAGTTAAATTGTTAGATGTGGAATTTGATGAGATAATAGAGTATACTATTGTAGGGTCCGCTGAAGCAGATCCGTCGAAAAATAAGATATCTAACGAATCCCCTGTAGGCAGAGCTCTTATAGGTCAGGAAGTTGATGATGAGGTTACTGTCAATGTGCCTGATGGGATAATAAAATTTAAGATATTAGAAATAAAAAAATAAGGGTGTGTTTATGAAGTGAGTAATTCAAAAGAAGAGATTCAAACAAATGAAATGAATGAAATATTAAAAGTCAGGAGGGAAAAACTAGCTGATTTACAGGAAGCAGGTAAGGATCCGTTCAAAATTACCAGATACGATCCTACCCATTATTCCGAAGAGGTAATTGAACATTTTGATGAGCTTGAAGGCAAAGATGTAGCCGTTGCAGGCAGGATTATAACCAAACGGGTAATGGGAAAGGCTAGTTTTGCCCATATATTAGATGCAAAAGGCCAGATACAGATATTTGTTCAAATAAATAGGCTTGGTGAAGATAGCTATGAAGAATTTAAGGATTATGATATAGGTGATATTATAGGTGTGAGAGGTGAGGTATTTAAGACAAATAGAGGTGAAATATCTGTAAAGGTATCGGAGATGGTTCTTCTCAGTAAATCCCTTCAACCTCTTCCTGAAAAATGGCATGGACTTAAGGATGTCGACATAAGATATAGGCAGCGACATTTAGATTTAATTGTCAATCCAGAGATAAGGCGTACATTTATACTTAGATCAAAAATAATAAGTAGTATGCGCAATTATTTAGATAGACGAGGCTTTATAGAGGTAGAAACTCCCATTCTACATCCTATTGCCGGGGGTGCTGAGGCAAGACCATTTATCACTCACCACAATACACTAGATATAGATCTATATATGAGGATAGCAACGGAATTGCATCTAAAGCGAGTGATAATAGGTGGATTTGATAAAGTATATGAGATAGGACGGGTATTTAGAAATGAAGGCATGTCGATAAAACACAATCCAGAGTTTACAATGATCGAACTCTATCAAGCATATGCCGACTATAATGATATTATGGATTTGACAGAAGATATGATATCTACAATAGCTAGAGAAGTTTTAGATACTACTGTCATAACTTATCAGGGAGAGGAAATAGATCTTACGCCACCATGGCGACGGCTTAGCATGATAGATGCAGTGAAAGAATATACAGGCATAGACTTTGAAGATTTTGAAGAGGATAGAGTTGCAAGGGAAGCTGCTAAAAAGCTAGGTGTGGAAGTAGCAGAGGATGCAACTTGGGGATTGGTGCTAAATACGATATTTGAAGAAAAGGTAGAGGACAAATTAGTACAGCCCACTTTTATAACTAATTATCCAATTGAAGTATCTCCTCTTGCAAAGCAGATGGACAACGATGAAAGGCTTACTTATAGATTTGAACTTTTCATTACTTCTCGAGAATTGGGCAATGCCTATTCGGAGTTAAACGATCCTATAGACCAAAGGGAGCGCTTTCTAGAACAGGCAAAAAAACGAGCCCAGGGTGATGAAGAGGCACATATGATGGACGATGATTTTGTAAATGCCTTAGAGACAGGAATGCCGCCTACAGGAGGACTGGGAATAGGGATAGACAGATTGGTTATGCTTCTCACCGATTCCTATTCAATAAGGGATGTAATACTTTTCCCAACAATGA
>CALKWW010000025.1 GCA_938003945.1 uncultured Bacillota bacterium
TTTGCTGGACGCATGGATAATTGGTTTGCTGGACGCATGGGTAAAGATGGAATGATGTGTTTGCAAAGTGCTTTGATCTATCACTGACATGTATTTTTGTCGATTATGGATACTTGAAAAAGTTGGAGATTCAACGCATAAAAGTAAAAACCGAACGATTTATCCTAAAACTCAAAAAACGTTCAAAAATACGATTGACTTTTTTATATTGGTTTGATAGTATAAAGATGTCAATGAAGCATAGCTCATATATTCCCGGTAATAAGGTCTGGGAGTTTCTACGGGACGACCGTAAACTGTCCTACTATGAGTGGATAGCTGCTTTGGTATATATTTATACTCTAATTGGAGTATTTTATTTAAAGCACATGTTCACTCAAAATGATATCATGTGCTTTATTATTTTTGGAGAGGAGGGCAATAATAGGTTAGTAGCCTAAATTATAAAATAAGGAGGATTTATCTTTATGGGAAAATTGAATAGTTTCTTTAAGTTAGAAGAAAATGGGACAAATGTCAAAACAGAAATAATAGCAGGTATAACTACATTTTTTACAATGGCATACATAATATTTGTAAATCCTGATATTCTATCCCAGACAGGAATGGATTTTCATAGTGTAATGGTGGCTACATGTATAGCAGGTGCAATAGGTAGTATACTTACAGGTCTTATGTCTAATTATCCATTTGCTCAAGCACCTGGGATGGGCTTAAATGCATTTTTTACATTTAGTGTTGTATTTGGATTGGGTTATACATGGCAACAGGCTTTAGCCGCAGTATTCATATCAGGTATAGTATTTATAATAATAACTATGACGGGTATAAGACAGGCTGTTGTCGAGTCAATCCCTCTTTTCCTAAAAAATGCGATCAGCGCCGGCATAGGTCTATTCATTGCATTTGTAGGATTTAATAATGCAGGTATTATTCATGTGAATCAGGGACCAATAATTGACATAATAAATCAAGCTGAGACTTTGGACAAGGGTGCCATGATAGAAGCAGTTAACAATGCAGGTTCCCAGGTTTTAGAATTTGGTGATTTTACATCTCCAGCCATATTACTTGCTGTAATAGGTCTTATAATTACATCTATTTTAATGGTTAAACGAGTTAAAGGTGCTCTATTTTTAGGTATAATCATTACTACTATAATAGGTATACCCATGGGAGTAACAAATTTAAATGTTGATTTTTCACTCAGTGAGATAACTCTAAAGCCTACATTTATGAAGATGGATTTTAAGGGTCTACTTTCTACAGGGGATGGCGTTTTTGTGAGTTTGATATCTGTTATCACTGTTATACTCTCATTTTTCATAGTAGATATGTTCGATACGATGGGAACTTTAATTGGAACAGCTAACAAAGCTGGTTTCTTAGATGAGAAGGGAAATCTGCCTAGGGGCAATGAAGCCATGATGGCAGACGCCATAGCCACATGTGCAGGTGCTGTACTTGGTACATCTACAGTTACAACATTTGTTGAGAGTAGTTCTGGTGTAAGTGAAGGTGGTAGGACAGGTCTGACAGCTGTTGTAGTAGGAATACTATTCTTGCTTGCCATATTTTTAGCTCCAATAGCAGGCATTATACCAGGTGCTGCCACAGCTCCAGCGTTGATAATAGTGGGTGTACTTATGATGAGCTCTCTGAAGAATATAAATTTTGACGACATAGAGGAAGCCCTTCCTGCATTTGTCACAATGGTACTTATGCCATACTCCTATAGTATAGCAAATGGAATTGCTGCAGGATTTATATTCTATTCATTGGTCAAGATAGTAAAGGGTAAGGCTAAGGAAGTTCATCCAATAATGTATGTATTTGTAGTACTATTTATTTTAAGATTTATATTACTTGCACAATTTATGTAATATGTCTATGCCCAATTGACCTATAGAGGTTGATTGGGCTTGTCATTTAAGGAGGTTTTTGATATGTCAAAAGTTGCAGTTATAATGGGAAGTAAATCTGATCTACCAGTGGTAAGGGAGACTATAGAAGTTTTAAAAGAGTTTGGCGTTGAAGTGGAGGCGAAGGTAATGTCTGCTCATCGCACACCAGATGAAGCTGCTAATTTTGCAAAGGAAGCTGAGAATAGAGGCTTTGAGGTCATAATAGCGGCAGCAGGTAAGGCAGCCCATCTTCCAGGAGTATTGGCAGCATACACCACATTACCTATCATAGGCTTACCTATAAAATCGTCTACAATGGATGGACTAGATTCCCTACTGTCTATTGTACAGATGCCATCTGGTATACCAGTAGCTACTGTAGCCATAAATGGAGCTAAGAATGCTGCATTGATGGCACTTGAGATATTGGCACTAAAATATGAAAACATTTCAAAAGCACTTAAAGATCATAGGATATCTATGGCAGACAATGTAAAAGCGCAGGATAAGGAATTACAAGAAGAGATGCAAAGTATCGTCCAAAATATTCAAAAATAGATCATGGAAGGAGATTTGTCTTTGCTAGATAAATTAAAAGATGAATGTGGAGTATTTGGTATATTTGATAAGGATGGGCATGATATAGCTCTACTCAGCTATTTTGCCCTCTATGCCATTCAACATAGGGGACAAGAAAGTGCCGGTATAGCAGTGTCAAATGGTCAAGACATAGTATATTACAGGGGCATGGGTTTGGTACCCGAAGTATTTACCGAAGATAATCTAAAAGAGCTTAAGGTTGGCAGAATTGGTATTGGTCATGTACGCCACTCTGTGAGAGGGGGAAATTTTCCACAAAACACCCAACCCCTTGTAACCAAATATAAAAAAGGTAATATGGCACTTGCTCATAATGGGGCACTTATCAATGCTCCTGCTCTTAGAGAAACCCTTGAGGAGAAAGGTGCAATATTTCAAACAACTACAGATAGCGAAGTGATAGCAAATATAATCGCTCGTTCTAGCGATAAAGATTTGGAAAATGCTCTAGAAGTCATGTTAAAGAATATAAAAGGTTCTTATGCCCTCGTAATAATGACGCAAGAAAATCTAATTGGTATAAGGGATCCCCATGGCATACGGCCACTTGTTCTCGGTAAGTTAAAAAATTCCTATGTTTTGGCATCAGAGACATGTGCATTTGATGCAATTGGTGCTGAATATATAAGAGATGTAAGGCCAGGCGAGATAATAATAATATCTGATGAAGGGCTTAAATCTATACAGACTCCAGTACCTCTACAGTCTTCATTTTGTATATTTGAATTTGTGTATTTTGCCAGGACAGATAGTGTCATAGATGGCATTAGTGTATATGAAGCACGGAGGGATGCGGGACGAATACTTGCAAGAGAAAATCCCGTAGATGCAGATATAGTTGTAGGCGTGCCTGACTCTGGGACTACCGCTGCACTGGGTTATGCTGAGGAATCAGGTATTCCATATAGGGAAGGACTTATAAGGAATAGATATGTGGGTCGTACATTTATAAAGCCTACACAGGCCATGAGGGAACAAAGCGTGAGGATAAAACTAAATGCCCTTAGTCGATTGGTTAAAGGCAAGCGAATAGTATTAGTAGATGATTCTATAGTGAGGGGGACTACTAGTAAGGCGATAATAGAACTATTGCGATTGGCAGGAGCAAAGGAGATTCATATGCGTATTAGTTCACCTCCCATCAAATATCCATGTTTTTTTGGTATAGATACTCCTGATAGGGGCGAACTAATAGGAGCTTCATCTACGGTAGATGAGATCTGTGAGGAGATTGGTGCAGATTCTCTCAGTTATTTGAGTATAGATGGTCTTTTAAAGACTGTGGAAAGTAGTGGTTGTAGCTTTTGTCTAGGTTGTTTTAATAGAGAATATCCTATGGAATGTGAAGGAAGGTGTGAATAGATATGGGTGGTATAACATATAAGGATGCAGGTGTAGATGTCAATGCAGGTTATGAGGCAGTAAATCTTATGAAGAAGTATATAAAAGGCACCTATAATGACAATGTACTAGGGGATGTCGGAAGTTTTAGCGGATTATATGCACTAGATTTGAAAGGTATGGAAGAGCCGGTCTTAGTTGGTGGCACAGATGGTGTGGGTACCAAGTTAAAACTTGCCTTTATAATGGATAAACACGATACCATTGGACAGGATTGTGTGGCTATGTGTGTAAACGATATAATCTGCCAGGGAGCGAAACCCTTGTTTTTTCTCGACTATATTGCAACGGGCAAACTTATACCCGAGAAGATGGCTGAGATAGTTAAGGGCGTAGCAGAGGGATGTAAGATGGCAGATTGTGTTCTTATAGGCGGCGAGACGGCTGAAATGCCAGGTTTTTATCAAAAGGGAGAATACGATATAGCTGGATTTGCTGTGGGAATGGTAGACAAGCCTAATATAATTGATGGTTCATCTATAAAAGAAAGAGATCTGCTGATAGGTATTGCTTCTTCAGGTGTGCACAGCAATGGCTATTCACTGGTTAGAAAGCTTGTATTAGAAGAGAAAAATCGCATTGATGATTACTATGATTGTCTAGGACATACTGTTGGCGAGGAACTTTTGCTTCCCACCCATATATATGTAAAGGGTATATTAGAAGTGTTAGATAGATATGAAATACACGGTCTGTCACATATAACCGGGGGAGGTTTTATAGAAAACATACCAAGGATGCTACCAGATGGTTTGGATGCAGAGATCATCCTTGGGAGTTGGGAGATAAATCCCATATTCCATCTACTTAAGGAGTGGGCCAATATAGAAGATGTTCAGATGTATAATACATTCAATATGGGGATAGGAATGGTCATAGCTTGCCCTGAAAGCAGTGGTGATGGAGTTATTGATACACTTTCAAAGGCAGGTTATGAAAGCCATGTAATTGGCAGTGTCAAAAAAGGAGAAGGTAAAGTGGTGTTTAACTCATGAAGACATTGGCTGTTTTGATATCAGGAGGAGGTTCTAATCTGCAAGCACTCATAGACAATATTGAAGCAGGCAATATAAAGGCTCGTATAGGGGTTGTAATATCAAGTAGGGAAGATGCTTATGGGCTTAAGAGAGCAAAAGAACATAGTATACCTGCTTATTGCATATCCAAATCTGCCTATGAAGATATAGATACATTCAACCGTGTACTTCTTGACAAACTTGAACAACACGGTACAGATCTAATAGTACTTGCAGGTTATTTGAATATATTATCTCCGGATATAATAAAAAGATATCCCAATCGCATAATAAATATACATCCATCTCTTATACCTTCTTTTTGTGGTAAGGGTTATTATGGGATGAAGGTACATCAAAGTGTATTAGATTATGGTGTAAAGATAACAGGAGCGACTGCCCATTTTGTAGATGAAGGTACTGATACAGGCCCCATAATATTACAAAAAGCAGTGGAGGTATATGAAGATGATGATGCAAAGTCTCTTTCAAAGCGAGTGTTAGAGGTAGAACATGAAATCTTGCCTAGGGCTGTTTCTCTATTTGTGGAGGATAGACTCGTAGTTGAGGGAAGGAAAGTTAGAATCTTATAATAATTATTTTTACGGAGGTTGTTATTATTATGAAAAGGCGAGCAATATTAAGTGTATCTGACAAGACAGGTATTGTAGAGCTAGGCAGAAAATTAAGTTCTTTAGATTTTGAGATTGTATCTACAGGTGGTACAGCAAGGGCACTAGAAGATGGAGGCATTGAAGTTACCAATATAACAGATGTAACAGGTTTTCCTGAATGTCTAGATGGAAGGGTGAAAACCCTTCATCCCAAGGTACATGCCGGAATTTTAGCTATGAGAGACAATGAAGAACATATAAAACAGCTAGAAGAGCTAAATATTACTCCCATAGATATTGTGGTTATAAACTTATATCCCTTTAAAGAGACCATACTAAAGGAAGATGTGGCACTGGAGGAGGCAATTGAGAATATCGATATAGGTGGTCCCTCAATGCTCAGGGCGGCTGCCAAAAATTATAGAGATGTTACGGTAGTAGTGGACCCCAATGACTATTGTAGGATTATAGAAGAACTTGAGTCAAAGGGTGATATCAGTCTAGACACAAAATTTGAGCTGGCTACTAAGGTATTTGAACATACAGCCCACTATGATGCCCTCATATTTAAATATCTAAGAGAACAAGGGGTTGAAGATGAGTTTCCAGAGCTATTGACCCTGACGTTTGAAAAGGCACAAGATATGCGCTATGGAGAGAACCCCCATCAAAGAGCAGTGTTCTATAGGGAAGTTGGAAATGTGGCAGGTGCATTGACAAGTGCTCGACAACTCCATGGTAAGGCACTTTCATTTAATAATATAAATGATGCAAATGGTGCAATAGATCTGTTAAAAGAATTTGATGAGCCTACGGTCGTTGCAGTCAAACATTCCAATCCATGTGGAGTATCAACTGCAGATAATATATACGATGCATACGTAGAAGCATATGAAGCAGATCCTACGTCTATATTTGGAGGTATAATTGCCGCAAATAGGGAGATAGACAAGAAAACTGCAGAAGAGATAAACAAAATATTTGTAGAGATAGTTATAGCTCCATCCTATACAGATGATGCACTACAGATACTATCTAGAAAAGCTAATATAAGGATATTAGAACTTCCCAGCGTAGCTAATAATATACCTAAAGGCACATGGGACTTTAAGCGAGTATATGGAGGACTACTACTTCAAGAGTGGAACACAAAACTGCTTCCACCTAAGGATGAACTAAAAGTAGTAACTAAAAATAGACCTACTGAAAAAGAAATGGAAGATCTTATATTTGCCTGGAAACTAGTAAAGCATACAAAATCTAATGCAATTGTGGTTGCAAAGGACAAGAGGTCCCTTGGTATAGGACCAGGACAAGTTAACAGGATATGGGCAGCTTTAAACGCCATAGAGCGAAGTGGTGATGATGTAGAAGGCGCCGTCATGGCATCTGATGCATTCTTTCCATTTCCTGATTGTGTAGAGGCAGCAGCTAAGGCAGGAATTACCGCTATAATACAACCAGGCGGTTCTATAAGGGATAAAGAATCCATTGATGCTTGTAATGAACATGGTATAGCTATGGTATTCACTTCTATGAGGCATTTTAAGCATTAATTGTAGGAATTAGACATAAAAGGATGTGATTTTATGAATGTATTGGTAGTTGGTGGTGGCGGCAGAGAACATACCCTTGTGTGGAAGATAGATCAAAGCCCTAAAGTTTCAAAGATATATTGTGCTCCAGGCAACGGTGGGATATCAGATTTTGCAGAATGTGTAGACATAGAGGCTACAGATATAAATGGGATAGCAGATTTTGCAAAAGAGAAGGGGATAGACTTAGTTGTAGTGGCACCGGATGATCCCCTTGCCATGGGGATGGTAGATGAACTCAATAAAAGAGGTATTAGAGCATTTGGCCCAAATAAGAGAGCAGCTATACTTGAAGGAAGTAAGGTATTCTCCAAAAACTTTATGAAAAAGTACAATATTCCCACTGCTGAATTTCAGATATTTGACAATAGGGAAGACGCAAATTCCTTTCTCCAAGATTGTAATTATCCAATAGTTGTAAAGGCTGACGGGCTTGCCCTTGGAAAGGGAGTTATAATAGCTAAAGATTTTAGTGAGGCTAAAAGAGCTGTGGATGCCTGTATGGTGAATAAGGCATTTGGCAAGTCGGGGGAAAGAATTGTAATAGAGGAATTTTTAGAAGGCCCAGAGGTATCGGTACTTTGTTTTACGGATGGAACGACAATAGTACCAATGCCCAGTGCCCAGGATCATAAAAAGGTATATGACGGCGACAGGGGACCCAATACAGGGGGGATGGGTGCATTTTCACCGAGTCCCTATTATACTCAAGAGGTAGAGACGTTTTGCATGGAAAATATATTCATTCCAACCATGGAGGCTATGAAAATGGAAGATAGACTATTTAAAGGGGTATTATACTTTGGTCTCATGCTTACAGATAGGGGGCCTAAAGTACTCGAATATAATGCGCGATTTGGAGATCCTGAAACCCAAGTACTACTTCCCCTTTTAGAGACTGATATAGTTGATATATTTGAAGCCATAATCGACGAAAGGTTGGACGAGATAGATATAGTGTGGAAGCAAGATAAGGCTACATTATGTGTTATACTGGCATCGGGTGGATATCCTAAGAGCTACAAAAAAGGTTATGAAATACACGGCATAGAAGCTACAAAAAAAGATATCGATGTATTCATATTCCATTCAGGAACCAAAAAAGAAAATGGAAGCTACTATACAGATGGAGGTAGGGTCATAGGTATTACCGCCATAGCTCAAGATCTGGATTCTGCCTATAAGACCGTCTATTCCCATATAGAAGATATAGATTTCAAGGATATGCACTATAGAAGGGATATAGGTAAGAAGGTGTGATAGTTTTATGCTGAATAGGGGATATATACAGGTGTATACCGGTGATGGAAAGGGAAAGACAACTGCAGCATTAGGTCTTGCAGTTCGTGCAGTGGGAAGAGGACTTAAGGTGATAATGGTGCAATTTTTTAAGGGAAGGGACACGGGAGAACTTGAGACAGCCAAGAGTTTGGCACCTTATTTTCTTATAATGAGATATGGTGTAAGTACTAAGTTCTTAAGTCAGATGAATGACGAAGAGAAAACTGCACTACTGGCAGATATAGAAGAAGGCCTTGTCACAATAGACACCATAATGGAGAATAGAGAGTGTGATATACTCATAATAGATGAAGCAATGTCCCTTATACATAGTAAATTCATAGATGTAGATAGAATATGTGAACTAATGGATAAGAAACCAAAGAATATGGAACTTGTACTCACCGGACGAAGAGCTCCACAGGCGATAGTGGATAGGGCAGATCTAGTGACAGAGATGAAACCCATAAAGCACTATATGGATAGTGGTGTAATGGCAAGGAAAGGTATAGAGTTTTAAGTATTTTCATATGATAAAAATGCAGCATAGATTCTATGCTGCATTTTTTCTATCAATGGAGTCTATTATAAATTAAATTTGTCTTTTATGGCCTGTACGGCCCTACACTCATCTATAGCATCAATAATAATAGAGATCTTTGTCTCGGAAGTAGTTATTATCTTTATGTTTATATTGTGTTCAGCCATGGTACTAAATACGTCTCCAGCCACTCCTGCATATCTCTCCATACCAAGACCTTCTACTGTTATTTTACTTATCTCGGCAAATACATCGGTGCGAAGTTCTGGTATTTGTGAATTGAAGGGACCTGTTAGCTCTATAGCTCTATTTAGATCCTTTTCAGGTAGGGTAAATGATACATTGATCCTACTATTTACAGGAGCTGTTTGACTTATCATATCTATATTTATATTGTTTTTCCCCAAAGCTTTAAATATTGCAGCTATTATTTCAGATGAGTTTGGCAAGCTGTTGAGTGTTATCATGGCTATGTCTTGCTCCGTATATACACCAGTGACTAAGCTATCGTGAGCCATCATATCAGCCATATCATACAAGCCTGGCTTATTGATTGATTTCAAAAATTTAGCTGCCTTTAGAGCGCCAACTGCAAATATCTGTTTTGAATAGGCAGTATGTTTTATCTCTAATACTTCATCTATACCAGCAAAGAGGACGCTATGTTCTCCTACTATGGTACCTCCTCTTACAGCATGTATGCCTATCTCACCCTTGGAACGTTTGTCATTCTTAGAATGTCTACCGTAGGAAAAATGTTTACGGCCTGCAAGAGCTTCATTTATGGTATTGGCAAGGGTATATGCAGTTCCACTAGGCGCATCTATCTTTTGGTTATGATGTTTTTCTATTATCTCAATGTCAAAGTCGTGGGCAAGAGTCGTAGCAGAGCGGCTTACAAGATCATACATGAGATTTACTCCCAATGACATATTTGTTGCCATGAATATGGGGATAGTATGGGCTTTTTCTTCTGCGAATTTTATATCTTCACTTGACAATCCTGTGGTGGCTATCACTACAGGAGTATTATTTTGAGCGGCCACACTTAAAAGGGGCGTCACGGCATCGTGTCTAGAGAAATCTACTATTACATCACAGTCAACTCCACATTCATCTAATGAGTCATAAGTGGGAAAGGGGTTGTCCCTAGTTTCTGGACGCATGTCAATACCTGCAACAATATTAATATCAGGATCAGATGCTGCTGTGTTTGCAAGCACCTGACCCATGGCTCCGTTACATCCATGTATTATAATGTCAATCATTTGTATATTCACTCCTTACATTCTCTATAAGAGGCCATATTCTTCCATGCGCTGTCTCAATATGGCCAAATTATCATTTGACATATCTATGAGTGGAAGACGAGGGCTACCCATTTCAAACCCCATGAGATTTAAGGCTGCTTTTACAGGGATAGGATTGACTTCTAGGAATAGGGCATCTATCAATGGTTTAAGTTTAAATTGAAGATTATAACTCTTTTCGATATCACCTTCTAAGAAACTATATACCATATCGTGGGTGTCCCTCGGTGCAATATTGGCAACCACTGAGATCACACCTTTTCCACCCACTGACAGTAGAGGGACTACCATATCGTCATTACCTGAATATAGATCTATTGAACCTTCACATAACCTAGCCATTTCCACTACCTGAGCTATATTCCCGCTTGCCTCCTTTATCCCCACAATGTTTTCTATCTTTGATAATTCGTATAGAGTAGTAGGAAGCATGTTTAGGCCAGTTCTTCCTGGTACATTGTATATTATGATAGGAATATGGACTGCCTGTGCAATTGCAGTATAGTGGGCAATAAGTCCCCTTTGAGTGGTTTTGTTGTAATAAGGGGTCACTATGAGAAGCCCATCTACACCTAGATTTTGTGCATCAATAGAGGCCTCTATGACAGTTTTTGTATCATTACCACCAGTGCCGGCAATTACAGGAATCCGACCAGCCACTCTATCAACGGCAAACTCTATAGCCTCTCTCCTTTCCTTCAATGTCATGGTAGGAGGTTCACCTGTGGTGCCACATACCAATATGGCATCTGTGCCTTCTGAAATTTGGAAATCTATAAGCTTGCCAAAAGTGGCATAATTTATGCTATTATCAGTAAATGGAGTTGACAATGCGACACATGAACCGGTGAAAATACTCATATAAATTCACACCTTTCTTTAAATAGTATTTAGTTTTCTAAGTAATCAATAAGTTTTTCCGCTATCTGAATGGTGTTAGTAGCAGCACCTTTTCTGATATTGTCTGCTACTACCCATAGGTTCACGCCACTTTTTATGCTGTAATCTCTTCTTATCCTTCCCACATATACTTGATCTTTTCCATCTACATTTGAAGGTAAGGGATATACTTCATTGTCAGGCTCATCTTGTACTATAATACCTGGAGCTTTAGAGAGGGCAGCCCTTAGTTCATCCATATTAAAATCTTTTTCAAATTCTATATTTATAGACTCGCTGTGGCTATTAAATACAGGGACCCTTACAGTAGTGGCAGTGACCTTGATGTCTTCATCATGTAAGATTTTACGAGTTTCCTCTATCATCTTAACCTCTTCTTTTGTATATCCGTTGTCTAAGAAACTGTCAATATGGGGTATACAATTGGAGAAGATAGGATGAGAAAACTTTTTAGGTTCTTTGCCATCTATGCCTCTTTTAAGGTCATTATAGCCGTCTATACCAGCGCCGGATACGGCCTGATAAGTTGAGTATATGACTCTCTTAATTTTATACAGATCGTGTAGTGGTTTTAAAACTACCACTGCCTGTATGGTAGAGCAATTTGGGTTCGCAATTATTCCCTTGTGCTTTAATATATCTTCGGGATTTACCTCAGGTATTACAAGAGGAACATCCTCATGCATGCGCCATGCACTACTATTATCTATTACAACTATTCCCTTCTTTGCAGCAATGGGGGCGTAGACCTCACTTACTGAACCGCCAGCTGAAAACAGAGCTATATCGATATCTTTGTCATCAAAACAGGTTTCAGTTAGTTCTTCTATCACATGGTCTTTGCCCATGAACTTAATTTTCTTTCCCGCTGAACGGGCTGATGCAAATAGATAATACTTGTCTATGGGTAAATCCCGTTCCTCTAAAATTTCCAAGAATTTCCTACCTACCATGCCGGTAGCTCCTACAATAGCCAAGTTATATTTTTTCATAGTTTTTCCTCCCAGTAAAGATTTTTCAATCCCTATTATCATGGTATGTATAGGTGAATAAATATGCGCCTATTATAGATTAGAAAAGCGGCTGAGTGAGCCAGCCGCTTTCGCACTACTTATATATACCTACACAAGTAATTAATTTCTGTAGTCGAAAGCAGTCAGCGCTCCACTAATATAAAACATTAGTGACAATCCAAGGATTATTCATCCAGGGATCAGGGGTAAGATTTGGGCGCTCTGTCCCCCTTCGGCGTCTTTTCCTTTCAGCCAAACTTTTAAGGCTGCCCATGAGTCATAGGTTGGCTTACTGATAAAAAACGCTCCTCTAGACTGCTACTATCTGGTAGTTTGTCCTTCTTAAGTTGAATAAATTAAGGAGACAAGCTCCTAGATAAGTAAGACTATAATTCGGTTCGAATCTTTACGATCCACCTAAGTTAAGTCTCTATATAGTTTTATTTAATTATATCACTCATATTTGGATGTGTCAAAAACTTTAATCTTCGCACTAGTGAGCATACAAATGGTTGGCTAAAATTTATGACATATCTAATCTTTTATTGTCATTTAAGAATACTATTATATCCAAAGTTTATGTATTAAAAAGGATAAAGAAAATATATGTTGAATATAGGTTATTGACAGCAGTTTAAAGTAGGAAGGGTAGGGAGATATGAATATAATGGATGATATATACGTTTTAAAGGACAGAGTAGTAGAACACAGAAGATGGTTTCATCAAAATCCTGAGTTAGATTTTGATGTAGATAAGACGCGAGAGTATATAATAGCTGAGCTCAACAGACTTAAATTTCATAAGGTAGAAACTTTAGCAGATGGGGTGAAAGGCGTTCTATTCGCAGAGAATCCTGGATCTACTCTTGCCTTTAGAGCAGATATGGATGCCCTGCCAATAGAGGAGGAGACAGGTCTCTCATTTTCCTCTAAAATACCAGGTAGGATGCATGCATGTGGACATGATGGGCATATGGCTATATTACTGGGATTAGCTGAATGGGTATCGCTCAATAGGGATAAAATACGTCATAATATTGTGTTTATATTTCAGCCAGCTGAAGAGACGATCGGTGGCGCTCTTCCTATGATAGAAGCGGGAGTATTAGAAAACCCCGGTGTAGATGCCATATTTGCATTTCATGTTTTTCCCCATATAGAGCAAGGCAAGTTAGGGCTCAAGTCGGGGCCACTCATGGCTCAAACTACAGAGTTTAATATATATATGGAAGGTAAGAGTTCACATGGCGCCATGCCTCATAAGGGAGTAGATAGTATAGTGGCAGCTAGTCATTTTGTATGTGGGCTTCAATCTCTTGTAGCTAGGCGAGTAGATCCTTTAGAGAGTGCAATTATTACAATAGGCCGTATGGAGGCCGGTAAGGAGAGAAATATACTTGCAGAAAATGTGATTTTAGAGGGCACAATAAGGACATTTAATGATGAGGTATATAAAAGCTTAAAGAAAGATATAATAGCCTTGCTAAAGGGATTAGAGCTTTCATATGGTGTAGAGAGTAAATTTGAGGAGCTCATATGTTATCCTGTTGTACATAATGACTGTGAATTGGTGGGTAAACTTAAAAAAATATTACCATCTAAAATGATAGTGAATGCTACTCCCATAATGATAGCTGAGGATTTCTCTTATTATCAAAGGCAAATACCGGGGGTTCTCGTCTTACTTGGGTCAAAGAATGAGGGCAAGGGATATGTACATCCTTTACATAGCAATAGCTTTGACTTTGATGAAGATATACTTCTCATAGGAATACAGTCTTTTTTAAATATTTTACTAGAGTTTTAGGTTTTGCTTATTTCTATTGAACTCTCTTTTAAATATTGTTACAATAGGTAGTATAATAGGATATAAGTAATTTTAGCTGATCAAAATTTTAATAGGGAAGGATTGAATAAATGTGGGTAAGTTCTTCAATAGAATGTATTACGGCGATCCGAGGAAACCAGATCTAAATCCAGAGGATATGCCAGATAACCGGTTTGAACTCTTTTTTACTGTACTACAGGTGAGGTTTTGGAAACTCATTCAATTAAATCTTATGTATTCAGTATTTTGGATACCTGCGATTTTATGGACATATATGCAAGGAGTTATGATTGCACATATGGATGCAGAGGCTGTCCTTGGTCTAGACTACTTTCTCATACTCATACCTTGTTTTTTAATAGCTGGTCCAGCCACTGCTGGAGTGACTTATGTGATACGAAATTGGGCCAGGGATGAACACGCCTGGATATTCAGTGATTTTAAAGATGCATGGAAAGAGAACTGGAAAGAGAGTCTCTTGATAATGCTTATAAACAGTGTAGCTTTGATGTTATTTTATACAGCTCTATTTGTCTATACACAGCTTGCTGTGAGAGATAGCCAATGGTATCTAATACCTAGATATCTTATATTGATGATGGGTATTATATTTGCCATGATGAATATGTTCATATTTCCCATGCTTGTCACATATAAATTGAAAGTTAGACAGATATATAAAAATGCGTTCATATTTACAATTGTGGAGCTACCAAGAACGGTATTGATGTTTGCAATATCTGCGGGAATATTTTATCTATCTATACGGTTTTATATAATACCAATGTTTATAATAGGTATTACTCTGCCCATGTTAATCTCTGTATCCTATGCAAATTGGGTATTTGATAAATATCTAAACAAAAATATTCAAGATGCCAAAGCTAGAGATACGGAGGACATAGGTGATAGTATTGCCGAGGATGATGAAACAAAAGAACATGATGCTACTTCAGATGATACCATAGGAAATAATGGGGTCACTGAGTACAATGTAGATGATATTTCAAACGAGGTAATTGACTAGTTATATTTGAGGGGTGACCTGCTATATATAATAATTTTGCCTATGTGTATGACAAATTAATGAAAGACTATGGATATGAAAGATGGGTTGATTATATAGAAGAACTATTTACGAGATCTGATTTTTCCCCATCTACAATGGTTGATATAGCCTGTGGCACAGGTAATATGACTATCCTCCTTGCTGAAAAGGGATATGACATAATAGGTATAGATAGTTCTGAAGATATGCTATATATGGCAAAGGAGAAATCCTTAAGTAAGGGGCTTAATATACCTTTTATTCATCAAGATATACGAAACTTAGCGCTGCATGGTCCCGTTGATGTTATCACATGTATGTGCGATGGTTTTAACTATATACTCTCAAAAGGGGAGCTTATAACAATATTTAAAAAGATATATGAGCTTTTAAATAGACAGGGATTTTTAATATTTGATATTAGCTCTTACTATAAGCTCAGCACAATACTTGGAGATAATATAATGGCAGACGCAAGTGAAGATATAAGTCTTATATGGTTTAATACTTTCGATGGCCATGACGATATATGTTGTATGGACTTAACTTTTTTTGTAAGTGAAGGATGCCAATATAGGCGATTTGATGAGACACACTATCAGCGAGCCTATAGACTAAAGGATGTGGAGACTCTTCTGGCAAATGCTAGATTTTCTAATATCCAGGTATTCCACCCCTTTACTTTTGAACCACCCAAGGCAGATAGTCATAGGTGGGTTTTTATCGCGCAAAAACTGTAATAGTATCGGATTGAGGTGTCTAACTGTATGAAAGATTATATAATTAGGGCTACGGCAGCAGATGGATATATAAGGGCTTTTGCAGCACAAACTACACAGATGGTAGAGGTTGCCCGCAAGAAACACAAACTATATCCTATTGCTTCTGCTGCTTTAGGACGTACCATGACTGCTGCATCCATGATGGCAATTGATTTAAAGGGTGAAAGGGATTCCCTATCTATTATAATAAAAGGGGGAGGTCCAATTGGCAGTATAGTAGTTGTGGCATATGCCAATGGTATGGTGAAGGGATATGTGGATAATCCATTTGTGGACTTACCATTGAATGATAAGGGCAAACTTGATGTTGCAGGCGTGGTGGGTACAAATGGTAAATTAACTGTGATAAAAGATTATAAGTTAAAAGATCCCTATATAGGCCAGGTGGATATTGTAACAGGTGAGATAGCCGAAGATTTGGCATATTATTTTGCCATATCAGAACAGCAACCGTCTGCCACTGCATTAGGTGTTCTAGTAAATCCGGATCTCAGTATAAAGGCATCCGGTGGATTCATAATACAGCCTATGCCAGGTGCCCCTGATGAACTTATAGATGATATAGAAGCTAAATTATCAAATATTGATCCAGTTTCCAATCAGGTAGCAGATGGTATGACCCCAGAGGATATGCTAGATGATATAATAGGAGAGTATGGACTAAAAATCAATCAACATTTAGACGTACTATTCAAATGTGATTGTAATAGGGAACGTTTAGAATCTATTCTCATAAGTCTTGGTAAAGACGAGTTAGAAGATATATTAGAAAATGACGGTGAAGCTGAGCTAATATGCCATTACTGCAATAAAAAATATATGTTTGGAGGCGAGGAACTTAAAAAGCTCATAGAACAAGCATGTAGCACTTGAGTGCATTTTATGTTATAATCGATCTTCAAGAGAGGCATTGAGCTTAACCCTTGCAAAAAATTTATAAAAATAGGAGAATGATATGACTAGGGAATTATTTGCAAAGGCTAAGGGTAAAATTATACCATTTGAACAAGATGGTGAGTTTTTTTATAGGAAAGCAAAAAAATACGAAGAGAATAATCAATATATAGATGCTTTAAACTTTTATAGGAAAGCAGTAGAGAAAGATCCAGAGAATTCAAATTACATGTTGGATTTGGCAGAGACATTTACAGAGATGAACTATTTTGAAGAATCCAATAAGATATTGTTTTCGATGATTCGTAGAAAAAAGGTGCTCGCCGATTGCTATTTTGGTTTGGGATGTAATTTTTTAGGACTACAAGATTTTAATAAGGCAGAAGAATGCTTTGATAAATATCTTCAAGTCGACAACGATGGAATATATTCTGATGATGCGAGATATTTACTTGCCATACTACAAGATGAAGAATTCTTCTTTCAGGCACTACAAGATATAGATTTGGAAGATGAGCAACTATATGATATGGCAAACAAAGGTAAAATCCTTATAGATCAAGGAGAATATAAAAAGGCAATAAAGCAGCTAAACAAAGTGGTACAACGTGAACCTTCTATGATATTTGCAAGAAATAATCTTGCTTTAGCATACTTTTGCGTAGGGGATATAGATAACGCGATTGATACTACTCTAAAGACACTAGATGATTTTCCTTTAGATGTACATGCACTTTGTAATATGGCAATTTTCTTACATGAGAATGGCGAAGTGGAAACATCTGAGAGTTATATACAGAGTCTTATGGATATGTCCATTACTGATGGGGAGGATATACACAAGGTTGCAGTTACACTATGCGAACTTAAGAGGCATGAAGAAGCGTATAGATATCTAAAGGCACTTCTTCAATACAAGCCTTATGATGTTAGGATTCTGCACTATATAGCAGTTGCGTCCTTTAATCTAAAACGCTATAATGAGGCTTTCTCATATTGGGACAAAGTGAATAAGATATCTCCACAAGATACTATAAATAGGTATTATAGACGTTATACACTGCAAGTACTGAAAGGGCAAAGACCAAGGAAGGAGATATCATATAACTATCAAGTTCCCTATGATGAGATGGTAAATAGGGTTAAGCGAATAAATGAATATGTCAATATGCCCTCTGAAGAACAAAGGCAAAGATGGTTAGAGGACGATACCATGTATAATCTGTTTGATTGGGGACTTAGTTTAAATGACAATATAATAAAAAAGGCAATCCTTGCTACATTATCTAATTTCAAAGATGAAAAGTCCGAAAAGTTTTTGAGAAATTTCGTATTAAAAAAGGACGAAGGAGAGGAACTTAAAAAAGAAGCTTTAGCACTTTTAAAACGCATGGGTGCCAAAGAACCATATGTTGCATATGTAAATGGAAATATTGTAGAAGTAAAGGTAAGTATAATAGACTTAAATAAGATAGAACTCCCCGAGAAATATAAAGATGTTTCTGAGCTTACTATAAAAAATATGGCAGGAATATACGAAACTGGATATGAAGAATTTATAGAGGAGACATGGACAAGATTTATAAAATTGTTATATCCAGATAGACTTCCCAGGATATATAAGATTGAGACTTGGGCGGCTACTCTCGAATACTATTTTTGCATAAAACATGGGATAGATGTCAATAAAAATGAACTAGCTAGACAATATGATATTTCCTCCAGTAGTATAACCAACAATTTCAAAAAATTAAAGAAGGTTATAGATAAATAAAGAGGAAGTATTATAAGTCATTAATAGAAAAGGATGTATGTTAGGTACCCCCTTTGAATATTCTTTTAAATAGTGTTTAGGTATTCAAAGGGGGTATTATTATGGATAAAAGGGGAAAAACTAGATACTTGGTTAATGTTGCGGTTACATATGTGGGGACTGTTATAGGCGCCGGCTTTGCATCAGGCCAAGAAATCGTTTTGTTTTTCACAAGATATGGCAAAATATCGCATATGACTATATTGGTGTCCATCATACTATTTATGTGTATTGGTAGTAAAATATTAGTATTAGGTAAGAAGTTAAAAGTTAACTGCTATGGTGATATGACTAGGAGTATATTCAAAAGGCTAGCTCCATTTGTTGATATATATATGTTTGTAGCGTATATGACTATATCCATTGCAATGTTTGCCGGCGCCGGCGCCCTATTTGCTGAACACTATTGGATGGGGATATTTATAACAGCAGGATTTGCAGCATTTACCATAATAAATGGTCTAGATGGCCTTTTATATGTAAATGCAGTTATAATTCCTGTAATATTTTTATTTAATATTATACTTTTTGCATATCACATAGAACCCCCTGCAATTTTTCATGATTGCCAAGAAAAGCTATCGTTAGGGTTCGCATTTAATTCTATTAAATCATCTCTCACATACGCATCGTATAATATAATACTGTGCATAGGTGTAATGGCTCCACTAGGAAATTCAATAGAAGATAAGACCATATTAAGATGGGGAGGACATATGGGGGGAATTATAATAGGTATAATGTTATTTATATCTAATTACTGTCTTCTTGCATATATGCCCTATATTTCTGTAAGGGAGATGCCCTTACTGGAGATTTCCAGGGTAATAAGTCCAATATTTGGTTGGTTATACACATTTATTCTATGGGGTGCTATATTCACTACACTTATTGCCAATTTGTTTTCCATAACATCTATTTTAGAGAGCCTAGTGCCACAACGCCTATATAATATGATTTCAATATGTATTATCATGTTATTTGCATTATTTGCAAAGTTTGGATTCTCGAACATAATATCTACATTTTATCCTATATTAGGTGCTATTGGATTGATATTTATAGTCTATATGGGTTTAATCGTCAAAAATTGAATTATAATAGTTCGTTACTCAAATATCAACTTTAAGACAAAGTATAAGTTACAGTTCTAATCAATATATTGATTATCCCTATAATGCTTTTTTAGTCTATCAATGAGTATCTCCCTATCATTTAATCTAGGGTCCATAAGCACCCAATTGTAGGCCATATCCAGTACTTGCCCTATTTGGCGACCATCTCTAATTCCTATACCCATGTCCATTATATCGTGCCCATTTAATTTGAGTTGGGATTTAAATATGGGATGCTTTTGTTTGAGTATGTCAATGGCTATCTCCTTTAATTTTTCTATATTGTCAGAATTATATCCTGAGAGCTCTTTTAGATTGAGCATTGTAAGGGTATTTTTTATACCGATGTTGCCCATAGTTTTTTTTATTATATATGGAGCTATGTCATATTCTATGGGTATATCCAATGTGGATAAAATATTCACCACATCCTTACTTGTCCGTTTGTCATATCTAAGTCTTTTGAGGATTCTCTTTGTAATAGATTTGGCATCTTCCAGCTTGAGCGTCCATATTAAAAACATGGATAGTCTCTCTACAATATCATATCTACATCTAGCGATACGCGAAGCTATATATTCTACATACGGAAGGTCAACTATAGATTTAGATTCAGGGATGATATATTCTTGAATACCTGATGAGTATAGTATAATGACTGCCTCATATACAAATTCACCTAGTAGTATTTGTTCTAATTCTTCCCTTATACGTTCTGCCGATATATTTTCTATGAATTTGCTATTTTCCTTTATAGAGGATAGAGTGAGTTCATCTATTTTAAATCCTAGTTGGGATACAAATCGAATTGCACGCATCATACGTAGTGGATCTTCAGAGAACCTCTCATGGGGATTTCCTACTGTTCTTATTAAGTTTTTTTTGATATCTTCATACCCTCCATATGGATCTACAAAATATTTTGCATCTAGGAGAGGATTGAAAGCCAGGGAATTCATTGTAAAGTCCCGTCTTTTGAGATCTTCATATATATCAGTTGTAAAGTTTATATTTTTTGGGTGTCGAAAATCCTCATAGGATTCTTCGGTACGATAGGTGGTTATCTCAATGGGGTTATTATCCATAAATACTGTTATTGTACCGAAGCGCTTTCCTGTCGCCACTTTGTGTACATCGCTAAACATAGTTTCAATTTCGGTTGGTAAGAGGGATGTGGCAATATCCCAATCGTGTATAGGTCTACCCAATATATAATCTCTGAGGGCACCCCCCACGATATATCCTTCATGTCCTTCATCCATAATACATTTTAATACAGTCATGACTCCAGCTGGAATTTCATCTATATTCATACTATCATCTCCATCAATTATCGATATATTTTTTTAGTTCGCATCCAGGATAATAGTGTTCTATTATCTCTATATAACTTTTCCCAAGTAAACTAAGTCCATAAGTCCCATATTGGCTCATGCCCACTCCATGTCCATATCCTCCACCTATAATGTTTATATAAGTTATATTACCATCGGTATCTCGCTCAATATCTATATATGCAAAGGCACTAGGGAGTAGTGGAAAATCTTCTCGTATACTTCCATCGTGACATCTTAATTCTATTGGAGCACCACCTATATAATCTATTGGCCTTATTATATCTCTTATATTGAGTTCTTTTTTTACTCTATAGGTACCACTTGTAGTAGATATTTCAAGTTCCATTATATTTCCGCCCTGTCCTCGTGTTAGGACTACTATATTTAAAAGTTCACCAATATCATCGGGTATTGCATTACATTCATATTTATTATCGGCAACCCGAGTCAATACAAACCTGGGTTCTTCCCTTTGGATTCTGGGAAGATTATGGGCTATGGAGACCTCTAATTGGCTTTTAGAGAATTTCACTGACCAACGAAATAGGGGAGAAAAGCGATCATAGGAAGTATTGTTTACCCTATCTATGAAAGCTCTAAAATTCTCTTCATTATGGAGGCTTGGGCTATCACCTGTATATTGTGGTTTAGCTTGTAGATAAGGATTTTGAATTCCGGGGAAATTACCTTCACTATCACTCCATACTTCATTGAAAGCAGCAGTATAGCCACATGACGTTGAGAAAAAGCGTGTGTCCACTATCTCTTGGTTATAGAATGGGACTAGCCCATAGGTGCTATTTACTGCCTCTATGGCTATAGGATTTTCGTCCACATTATTGTACATCTGACTTGCTGTACTATCATCTAGATGAGCCCCATATGCTGCAAAACCAGATCGATTTAGAGCAGCTACGGCATATGCCCGTGCAGCTAATGCTTGAACTTTAAGGGCCTCTAGTCCAAAGGCGACGGGCATTTCACTTGTCACAACAGAATACAGATATTTTTCTATGTCTATTTCGTTTATTAGAATTAGACCTTCTATACCCATTGATATCTCCAAATCTCCCTTGTAGGGAGTACCTTTATTTGAATCTTTGCTAAATGCCCTCTTAATGTTTTTTATGTAAAAGATATTATTATCATTCCCCTCTATATGCCATCTACGGGAGGATGTGCCCAGTTTATTGCCATTATGGTAGAGGGCAATGCTATCGTTGACTATTTTAAATTGAAGTTCTTCACCTTCTGTGAAACCAAACTCTTGCGGTGTACTACTGCTAAATTCTTTTACTGTACAAGAGGTACCAAGGATAATATTTATACTGTAGTGGAATTTATTTTCGTATGATGAGTCGTTTATAAGTACTCTTATCTTATCACTGAGCAGTGTTGGACTATTTAGCATGGCTAATTGTCCTATACCGTTAGCATTAGAGTATATAGACATATCTTGTGTACCAATAGGTATAGTTCCTTCTTCAAAATAATAAAATCCACGATCGTTACGTATATATATTGGTATATTCTCAATTACCGGTATATCCCCCATATATATATCTTCTATATTTTTATGATTCTTTCGTACTAACTTTGTTATATGATGTTCTTTTAATATTTTATGGTATAATAGATAATCGTCTATTATATGCAAAGATAAAGGGGTCCATTTTTTCACAGAAAGGGGGTAATTGGATATATAAGAGAAGTTATTTCCTTGGATGTCTACAGTTATATTAGAACTGCCTTCTTCAAGGAATAGGGCAGCAGGTATAAACTTATATTCAGGTATATGACTGATAAGCCATTCCTTGTTGTGCTCTGTAACTATAAAATGTAAGGGAATATTTTTGTCCTTGTAATGAAGTTTAACTGAGATTTTATATTCCATGGAATTAATTTTTTTAGTAGATGCAATCTCGTACTCTATATGATTTCTATTATCATATAAAAAATCAATGAGATCTAGATTACCTTCATAATATGGGTGTATATATTCTTTATATGGAAAATCCGTTATATTTAAAGCAGTATTTAGAAAATGGCCCACCTTCTCTTTAGTTTGTCTAACATCTATCCGATGTAAACTAAGGAAATATAATATTACTACTAAGATACAGAAAAGAATGAGAATAAGTTTTTTAGTATTCATAACTTCCCCCCATATAATAACGCGTACCTTTATTTTAAAATATACTATGGGATTTTACAAGTATGCAAAAGAATATAATTTGCTAGGAAAATTGTTATGGAAATGTAAGTATAGATTAATATTTTTTTAAACTGAAAGCTGTAGAATATTTAGGTAAGTGGGTAGAGAGTTTCATAGCTAATTTAAAACAATAACAAAAACTAGGAGATGATCATGTTGAAAAAAATATGGAAACAATACAGGCATTTTTTATTACTTATTCTCTTTGGGGTAATATATACATGGTTTATATATTGTGAGAGGACAGTTGTACCCAAATATATTATGTTTTCTCCAATAGATCTTAAAATTCCATTTGTAAAGGAATTTGTCATCCCATATCTATTTTGGTATATATATATGGCCTTTGGATTTATATATTTAGGTTTTGTTTCTAAAAGGGATTATTATAGATTGTTTTTATTTATGTTTATTGGTATGTCTATATGCTATACTGTCTATACAGTTTTACCCAATGGGCAAAATCTTCGTCCTGATGTAGTTGGTAATGATATCTTTTCAAAGGCTATTAGGAGGATCTATGCAAAAGATACTCCAACTAATGTAGCGCCTAGTATACATGTGTTAAATTCCATTGCAGTACATATTGGTCTAATTGGGTACAAGCCATTTAAAGAAAATCGTGTATTAAGATTGACTTCGCTAGTGTGTATGCTCTCCATATGTGCATCTACAGTACTAATAAAGCAACACTCAATATTAGATGTCATATGGGCAGTTATTCTCTCCGGAGGATTATATCTTGCAATATATTTAATTCCCCAATTGGCAGAGTCAAAACAAAGAAAAGAGGAGACTGTTGCATCTGTCTAAAAAAAGACTGTTGCACCTATCCAAGGAAGATTAAACTTTGCCATTAATCTTCCTTTTTGGTCCTGTGAGTCTAAATAAACATTAGATATAAATTAAGTAATTTTACTGTATAGGTACTATTATTTTGGTCATAGCTTCTAAAAAAATAAAAAAGCTAATGACAACTAGCTTAAAATATGGTATAATCCATTACTAGATTCACTAAAGATGCCAACATAGCTCAGTCGGTAGAGCAGCAGTTTCGTAAACTGCAGGTCAAGGGTTCAAGTCCCTTTGTTGGCTCCAAATCGCCGGGGTGTAGCGCAGCTTGGTAGCGCGTCTCGTTCGGGACGAGAAGGTCGCAGGTTCAAGTCCTGTCACCCCGACCATATATGGCCTATAAAAATCTTTAACTTGACAAAAGGTAGTTATTAAATAATAATAAAAATTGACAAATCAATATAGTTTTAACTATGAAGAAGAGGAGTACACTTTACATGTCTAAAGAGAGGGAATCCCATAGGCTGAGAGGTTTCCTAGGTGTCAAGGAAGTGGAATGTCGCTTCTGAGTTACTTGGTTGAATGGGAGTAGGCCAAGCGATTGCCGTCGATATGGTGTTGAGTGTCCACAATAGATCTATTGTGGAAATTAGGGTGGTACCACGGAGAAAAGTCCTTCGTCCTTTCATTGGGATGAAGGTTTTATTATTTTATAGGAGAGTTTTGAATGCTAGAGAGATTTTTAAGTATTGATAGGATAGGGATAATCTTCATGGTCATTGCAGCATTTATAGGTTATGGTTCAAAAAATATTGCTAAAAAGATATTAAACTGTTCATCTGACAAGGCAGAGAAGTATAGCATAATACTAAAATTAATTGCAATTTTTATGGCCGTGATGGGAATGCTCAAAGTGTTCAATAAAATATAGATAGGAGGATAGAACTATGTCAAATAATTTAATTGCCAAGACATATGATCCCAGCGAAGTAGAAGATAAGATATATGATATGTGGATGAAGAACGGATATTTTAAAGCTGATGTTGATGAAGAGAAGGAGCCATACTGTATAGTGATGCCACCACCCAATATAACAGGACAATTGCATATGGGCCATGCCCTTGACAATACACTTCAGGATATTTTGGCAAGGTGGAGACGTATGGAGGGGGATGCCGCTCTTTGGTTACCAGGTACTGATCATGCCAGTATAGCTACTGAAGTAAAGATAATAGAACAATTAAAGAGAGAAGGCCTTACAAAATACGATCTTGGAAGAGAAGGTTTTCTAGATCGGGCTTGGGAGTGGAAGGACCAATATGGTGGGCGAATTGTGGAACAGCTTAAAAAGTTGGGTTCTTCTTGTGATTGGTCTAGAGAGAGATTTACAATGGATGAAGGTTGTAGTAGGGCCGTGACAGATGTCTTTATAAAACTGTATGAGGAGGGGCTAATATATAGGGGGGACAGAATAATAAACTGGTGCCCTGATTGTCAAACTGCCCTTTCAGATGCAGAGGTGGAATACGAAGAGGAAAATGGATATTTTTGGCATATAAAATATCCAATAATAGATTCTGACGAGTATGTAATAATTGCTACGACTCGTCCTGAGACAATGCTTGGGGATACGGCAGTGGCTGTACATCCTGATGATAAGAGGTATTCTCATTTAATAGGCAAGAGAATATCACTTCCCCTTGTAGATAGAGAAATACCTATAATTGCAGATAGCTATGTAGATAGGGAATTTGGTACAGGTGTGGTTAAGATAACACCAGCCCATGATCCAAATGACTTTGAAGTGGGATTACGCCATGAATTGCCCCAAATACGGGTAATGGATGACAGTGGAACAATGAATCAAAATGCAGGTAGATACGAGGGTATGGACAGATATGAGGCAAGAAAAGAGATAGTAGCTGATTTAAAAGAGGGAGGATTTCTCTATAAAATTGAAGAACATAGACATAATGTAGGGCATTGCTACAGATGTCACACTACTGTAGAGCCTATAATTTCCAGACAGTGGTTTGTAAAGATGGAGCCCCTTGCTAAGCCTGCAATTGACGTTGTGAAGGAAGGTAGGGTCAAATTCATACCTGAACGTTTTAGTAAAATATATTTTAATTGGATGGAAAATATAAAGGATTGGTGCATTTCAAGGCAGCTATGGTGGGGACATAGGATACCAGCATATTACTGTACAAGTTGCGATGAAACAGTAGTTTCTAGATTTGAACCAGAGAGCTGTCCGAAATGTGGCGGTTCCCAGTTTAAACAGGATGAAGATGTATTAGATACTTGGTTTAGTTCTGCCTTATGGCCATTTTCAACTTTAGGTTGGCCAGATGAAACTGCAGAACTTGAATACTTTTATCCAACCGATGTACTTGTAACAGGCTACGATATAATATTTTTCTGGGTGGCCAGGATGATATTTTCGGGTCTCGCTCATATGGACGAGATACCCTTCGAATATGTATTTATACATGGTATTGTGAGGGACTCAGAGGGGCGAAAGATGAGTAAATCGCTAGGCAATGGTGTCGATCCTCTTGAGGTTATTGATGAGTATGGCGCCGATGCTTTGCGATTGAGTTTGGTTACCGGCACTTCGCCAGGTAATGATATGAGATTCCATTGGGAAAAGGTAGAGGCTTGTAGAAATTTTGCCAACAAGATATGGAATGCTGCAAGGTTTATACTTATGAATATTGAAAATCTCAATATTGAATTAGAGTCAATGGATATTGGAGAGTTAGAATTACCCGATAGGTGGATAATCAGCAAATATAATCATCTTGTAGAAGAAGTTACAGATAATATGGAAAGATTTGAATTAGGTATAGCCGCTCAGAAGATATATGATTTTACATGGGATGAATTTTGTGATTGGTATATTGAGTTGGTTAAACCGAGATTATATGGTAATGATGATCACGCAAGGCAGGTGGCAATGTCGACACTTGTATATGTATTGTCTAACACTCTTAAATTGCTCCATCCATTTATGCCTTTTATAACGGAGGAGATTTGGCAACACATGCCTATGTCAGATGAAAGTATAATGGTATCAAAATGGCCTACCGTCAAGGCAGATGAGATAGACCTACAGGCAGAAGAAAAAATGGAAGAGATAATGGATATAATAAGGGCAATAAGGAATATACGTTCAGAGATGGATGTGCCCATGAGTAGGAAGGCAAAACTATATATTGTGCCACAGTTTAACTGGGAAGATGTATTTTTAGATGGTGCCATATACTTTGAGAAACTTGCAGGTGTTGGAGAGATGATAGTAGAAGATAGTGAACATAAGATACCAAAGGGTACAGCGTCGGCTGTTACATCAAAGGCACAGATATTTATGCCCCTTGAAGATTTAATTGATTTTGATAGGGAGAAGGACAGACTTTTATCTGAGAAAAAACGATTAGAGAAGGAAGTCAAAAGAGCACAAGGCAAGTTGGCAAATAAAAACTTTGTGGAAAAAGCACCTGCCCATATTGTGGAGGAAGAGCGAGAAAAGGAAAAGGAATATAAATCTATGCTATCGAAAGTGCTGGAGAGGTTAGACGAGTTAGAAGAACTAATGGAGTAATATAATGTGCTTTAGAGAGAGGGACCTTATTATGAGATATGAAGAAGCACTAGAATATATACATGATACAAATAAATTCGGTATAAAATGTGGTCTTAGAAATATAAGTGAGCTTCTGAGGCGATTAGGCAACCCCCAAGATAAATTTAAATCATTACACATAGCAGGTACAAATGGCAAGGGTTCCACAGCATCTATGTTAACCCATATATTGAAAAGGGAAGGATACAAGGTAGGGATGTTTACATCTCCCTACCTTGAGGATTTTAGGGAGAGAATACAGGTAAACTTAGAGCTCATAGATAAGAGTGCTTTGGCACGTATTACGACAGATGTCAAACGCAAAATAGATGGTATGTTACTAGAGGGATATGAACATCCGACAGAATTTGAGATAGTAACAGCCATCGGTTTTAAGTACTTTGCAGAACAAAATGTAGATTACGCAGTTGTGGAAACTGGCTTGGGTGGTCGATTAGATGCAACTAATGTTTTAAAGCCTGAGATTACAATAATAACTTCTATAAGCTATGATCATATAAATATATTGGGCGATAGTATAGAGGCTATAGCATTTGAAAAGGCAGGAATAATAAAATCCAATACACCGGTTGTAATCTATCCACAGAACAATGAAGCATATAAAGTGCTATTAGATGTAGCTCATAGAAAGAATGCTCCTGTATATAATGTTGCAGACGCAAGGGTCGATATAATTTCTTCGGAGATTGGACTGCAGAGATTTAATTTTGTCTATGGAGAATACCAATTAGATGATATTACTATTCATCTTACTGGGAAACACCAGATATTAAATGCTATGACTGTACTTACTGCCATATTTGTACTAAATAACATCGGGATCTCTATATCAGATATATCAATCATAGATGGATTGGCATCTGCAAAATGGGCAGGTAGGCTAGAGAGGCTTAAAATAAATCCTGATATAATAATTGATGGTGCCCACAATGTGGCAAGTGCTAAAATATTAGCAGATGTTATAGGACAGTACTATGCTAGAAGACGTGTTATATTGGTAGTAGGTATATTAAAAGATAAAGAGGTAGATAAGATATTAGAGATATTATGTTCGAACTCTAATGTAGTAATAGTCACATCTCCCAATAACCCCCGAGCAATGCCTCCAAGTGCATTATCAAAAAGGGCAAGTATCTATTGTGGAAATACAATAGTGGCCAAAGGGATAGACGATGCAATACACATGGCAAAGACCATGGCTGAGCCATCGGATGTGATAGTATTTAGTGGTTCTATATATCTAATAGGCGAGGTTAGAAAAGTGTTAAAATATGAATGATTTCTATGGTGTCATCATAATAATTAAGTGATAGGGAATAGATCCTTGTGTAAAGGATGATGATGCCATGGATACAGAACGGTGGAATTTGGATAATGAAAAGCTATTAGAACTTATACATGAAACTGTAAGGGAGTGGCAAAGTGCAGAGAGCCGTTTCGTTAGTGAAGACTTAGAGGAACAAAATTATCTCAGGGTTGAATTATTAAAGGAGCTTTACCAGTCCCTTATACGGGAAGCTAAAGAGAGGGATCTTACTCTTTCTAAGGAACAGTTGATTAATCAAATTATACATAGACATCCAGACGATGAATAATAATAAAAGAACAGCCTTAGAGCTGTTCTTTTATTAAGTAATGAGAGCACCCATTATATTTTTATATACCTCAGGGGCTCTATTTAGCCAATTATCACATATGAGCTTTGCCTGCTCGCTATCTGTCACATTGAGTTTTAACTCTAGCAGAATCATGTCTTCTTCCATAACCCTACATGTTACTATATATTGCCTGTCAGAGAATTTTTTATATTCGGCAGTTATCTGACTTTCTTTCCGAAGTCTGTTGCGATTTTTATCAGCATAGTCATCTATCTTTTGTTTGATACTAGCGCTAATTCTATGTTCAAAAAGTCCTAATACCTTCGTTCCAGTTGGAGATATGCTATAAAAATATTTATCTCGCGCTTCAAGATAGTTGACTAGCTTAGTATCAATGAGTTCACTTAGATATTGCTGAAGATCAAAATAAGGTATAATATTATTCTCTAGAAAAAATTGGGTTATTTGGGGATTGGTAAGGGGGATATTGAGTGCTTGCATATAGTAGAGTATAATTATCTTATTTTTGGCTATATCATGTATTTGATCCACTGTATTCACCTCGAAACTCTATGTCATGATAATGATTATGTAGATAATCATTATTGATATCAATAATGATTCTATCCGTAAAAATAATCAAGTTTATATATTAATATTTTTTGCATTAAACTTAAATAAGTATAACATCTTTTGTAGATTATGACTAACAGCCTATATCAATTACAGAACCCCCTATAAAGGTCTTTATAGGGGGTCATCCGAGAGAGAAAGCTTTATTTAAATAATAAAGGGTTTTATCTCTTCTAATAGATCGTCACAATCATCTGAATATATCTCTACCGTTATAGGCTTACCAAGATCGAGGCTAAATATTCCCAGTATAGACTTAGCATCAACTACATGACGTCCAGACCTTAAGTCTATCTCATAAGGGTACTTACTGACGATATTTACGAAATTTTTGACATTCTCAGCCAATGATAGCTTTATGTTGACCGTTTTCATAAGACCAACCTCCTATAATTTGCATAAAATTGTATTTCAATATAATTATATCAATCATCTCCTACAAAGGCAAGTATATAATAGATCCAAAACTCCTATCTGGCTTTACGTTATAATATTTTTATTTAGTGTCAATAATATAATAGATCTATGTGAATGAGATGGGAGAGTGAATTAGTTGAGGATAGGTATACCACAATCACTTTTATATTATGATTTTTTTCCATACTGGGAGACTTTTTTTCATGGATTAGGATACCAATGTATTCTATCGGGTAAAACCACTAAAGCAGTACTGGATATGGGTGCATTGGCATGTGTGCAAGATTCTTGCATACCGGTTAAACTGTACCATGGTCAAGTGTTGAGCTTGATAGATAGATGTGATAAGGTCTTTATTCCTAGGTTCAGAAGTATAAAGAGGCGAGAGTTTATATGCCCTAAATTCATAGGGTTGCCTGAAATGTTACGAGGTGCTGGTGTAATAGATGATGAAAAAATGCTAGTGATAGATGTAGACGGATATAAAAAATCTAGCGAAAGACATATAGGTTTTCTCAAGTATGCAATGAGGGCAGGAAAAAGCAAGAGCGAAGCGAAAAAAGTCATAAACAATTGTGAATTAAATCAATTAAAATATAAGAGAGAACAACTTAGGAAATTAGATGAGATTGCGAACTCTGATGTCAGTGTCATTGGGATAATAGGGCATCCTTATATAGTCTACGATAGCTATATAAATATGGAATTAGCAGAAAAGCTAGGGAGAGAGGGGTATGGGGTAATATATCCTGAAAATATTCCCTTTCAAAATATAGACTATGAATGTGCCAAGTTGCCTAAGAGAATATTTTTGAGTTATGGGAGAAGATTATTTGGTAGCGGGATGGATATTATGAGGAATTGCCGAGTGGATGGGTTAATTTTTCTTACGAGTTTTGGCTGTGGTGTGGATGCTCTCATAGGCGAACTCTTAGAGATTTATAACAATAGATATTTTAATATACCTTATACCACATTGGTAATAGATGAACATACTGGTCAAGGAGGAGTTAAAACGCGAATAGAAGCATTTTTGGATATGGTAGGATGGAGGAGAATAAATGGTATTGACATTTCCCCACATGGGTCAGATGTATATTCCGGCAAAGGCATTTTTTGAGGAGATGGGTATAGAGACCATTCCACCTCCTCCAGTTACAAAGAAGACATTGGAACTTGGTACCAAATATTCGCCAGAGCTCGTCTGTCTACCCTTTAAAATCAACCTAGGTAATTACATAGAGAGTATAGAAAAAGGAGCAGATACAATAGTTATAACTGGTAGTTGTGGCCCTTGTAGGTTTGGTTTGTATGGGATAGTCCAAGTAGAGATACTTCGGGAACTTGGGTATGACGTGGATATGCTTATATTGGATCCTCCTAGGGAGGATTATCCCAAACTTATGGAAAACTTAAAAAAGTTAGGTGAGGGCAAGGATTTTAAGACGGTATCGCGGGCAGCTAGGAAAGCTGCTCCTATAGTAATCATGTGTGACAAACTATATGAGTTAGCAGTGTATAAGAGGGCTAGGGAAAAAACAAAAGGAGATACGGATAGAATCCTAAACGAGTTTGAAGCGGCCACTGAGAAGATACACGGAGCGGATGGAATTGCCAAGCTCCTAAAACAGTATAAGGAAGAACTCAAGCAAGTTCCTGAGAAAAAAGGATATAAGCCCATATATATAGGTTTGGTAGGAGAGATCTATACACTCATTGAACCATATGTAAACCTCAATATTGAACAGAAATTAGGACTACTAGGTGTACATGTGGATAGAAATATGAGAGTGGACTGGTGGGTTAGGACTCACCTACTTCCAGATATACCTCTGCGAATTAAAGAAAAAATTATACTGCGGAGGGGACAGCCTTACTTAGGGATGTGTATAGGAGGTCATGCGCGGCAGACAATTGCTCATTCTATCGATTACGCAAGAAAAGGTTATGATGGAATCATTCAGGTGATGCCATTTGCATGTATGCCGGAGGTAGTGGCCCAGAGTATACTCCCATCAGTCTCCAAGGATAAGGGCATTCCCATAATGACATTTACAGTAGATGAATTGACAGGTGATGGCGGTTATAATACACGTTTAGAGGCATTTGTAGACACTATAAAGCAGAGAAAACGCAAAGACAAAGGAAGGAAGAGATATAATGGGTGAATGTGAACTCTATCTGGGTATTGATGTTGGGTCTGTAAGTACTAATATAATTGTAATGGACAAAAATTTGAATGTCTTAGAAAAAAACTATATACGGACTCAGGGGCGTCCAATTCAAATATTAAAAGAATCGTTAATGGAGCTTTCATCTAATTTGCCTTTGAGAAGTACAATTGCAGGTGTAGGTTGCACGGGAAGTGGGAGAGAATTGGCAGGTGCCATAGTAGGAGCTGATGTGGTAAAAAATGAGATAACAGCTCATGGCATGGCAGCAATAACCTTTTTACCTGATACCAGTACTGTAATAGAAATAGGGGGCCAGGATTCTAAAATGATAATAATAAGGAATGGTATCATAACTGATTTTGCCATGAACACTGTATGTGCCGCAGGGACAGGCTCGTTTTTGGATAGACAAGCCTCTAGGCTTAATATACCTATAAGTGAGTTTGGCGAGCTTGCAGAGGCTTCTAAAGCACCAGTGAGGATAGCAGGTAGATGTGCCGTATTTGCAGAGTCAGATATGGTCCATAAGCAGCAGATGGGCTATGAGGTTGAAGATATTGTAAAGGGACTCTGTATTGCTTTGGTAAGAAATTATTTAAACAATGTAGGAAAAGGCAAAGAAATTTTACCTAGAGTAGTATTTCAAGGTGGTGTGGCGGCAAATAGGGGAATAAAAAATGCCTTTGAAGATATGCTTGGCACAGAAATAACTGTACCCGAACATTATGATGTCATGGGGGCTTTAGGGGCAGCAATACTAGCTAGAGAAGAGACTAAAAAAAGTAAAATCACTAAATTTAGGGGTTTTGAAAGATTGAAAGATGACTTTATCTCTACAAGTTTTGAATGTAATGGATGTCCTAATATGTGTGAAATAGTAGAAATAAAAATAGGCAATCAAATAGTTGCAAGGTGGGGAGATAGATGTGGTAAATGGGCAGAGGCACAATAGAATATTTTTTCTACATAGTGGAACACTAACCTAAAACAAGAGGTAGGAAGGTGAGTCTGTTGGATAATAGAGAATCTCCAAGTAATGAACAAAAGCGATATGTAGCTGCAGTATGTCCCGAGTATCAGCCATATGTTGAATTGTCAAATAAAAGTAATCGACTGGAAAATGAGATAAGCTGTGATGGATGTATACATTGGCAAGACGGTAGATGTGGCATATTTGATGAAGTGCTCACTGGATTAGATCAGACTTAATGGATAAAATATGTACCTTATGTAATGGCTTAGAAAGTGGGGCCTTATACTGTAGACAATGTGGTATATGGATGGAGAATATGGGTATTATAGAAGACTATTTAGGTCCATATAGTCCTTATATGGATAGATATAGTTTTGTATATAACAATAGAGTATATATGTCAGGAGATAATATGTGTATACATCTATTTTATTGTCCATTATGTGAAGGTATTAGATATTTGCCCATTCCTATAAAACTCATATAGGTATGAGATCTAACAATATTGTCTAAATGAGAGATTAATAGGAAGAAAGTTGCGTAACGTCGTGTTACGGTAGTTAAAGGAGTTTCATATAAAATATTCTTTTAAAAAACATATTGCAAATTCAGTTGTTTTGTATTAGTATATAGATACGGAAGCGACAGCAGAAGAATTCCTGAGGTGTTCGCTAAGCTTCTCTTTTTAACCCACAGAGATAATATGGGAATCCGGAGTTTAGCTACGTATGTCGTGCCTTCATGTAAATGGAGGAAGGCAGAAATAGTTAACAGGATACCCACCTGCCAAGAGGCGGGTCAAAAAGGTGGCCTAACGACATCATGGGAATTAACAAACCCCTCCAAACATGTTTGGAGGGGTTTGTTACTATTTTTAAGTTATTGGTATCTGGGTATCAGATTGTCTTTCAGAGACTTGCATTTCTTCAGAACTTTTATTCCTATTGGTGCTCATTTTCAACATATGGAGTATTGGACACCATCTTGTAATTCCTTCAGCGATCTTTATAGAACCCATTATCATTAGAAAATCTGACGAACGTTTTATACCTCTTCCGAATAGATAAAAGCCAGCAGTGAGCCGTATATAGCTGTCTATAGTGCCTATATTTTCTTTCATTTACTCACCCCTTAGAAGTTGATTATAGTCATAGTGTGTCACTTAAAACGAAAAAAATATACATTTTATTGACTTGGAAGTAATTGCATAAGCGAACTTCCACGGTATTTTATAGGCATAATATATAAACCAACACTTTTTTATCCAATAGATAAGGGTTTATGTTCTCTAGATCTAGTATAGCTTTTATTTAAAATAAATAGTGATATGGCGAAGCATATGGATTCTGAAACAACTGTAGATATCCATATTCCCTTTGCTCCAAACAGTGTGGTCAATATAAACAGTGTAGCAGCTATTATAACAAGTCCTCTTCCTAAAGAGATGACAGTTGCATGTACTGGCTCTTCTATTGAGGCAAAGAAACCTGAAATATTTACATTATAACCCACTAGGAGAAAAGAGATGGCAAATATTCTAAGTGCTTTTACCGAATAGTTAAGGAGTTCACCATTTTTTCCTCCTATAAATATTTTTACAATGGACGGGGCGAAAACGATTACTATAATAAAGCTGACTATGGATACAGCAGTTATCGTCTTAAGGCTCATCTTAAACAATTTTGTTACGGTCTCATCATCTTCCATGCCATAATAAAAGCTGGATAGGGGCTGCATACCCTGCGTAATACCGACCATGGTCGTAAGTACCAAAGTATTTACGTAGGATATTATACTATAGGTAACCACACCATTTTCTCCTACATATTTTAGTATCTTTTGATTGAATAGGAATATGACTATCCCTGCAGATAATTCAGTTATGCAGTCAGGAAACCCGATTGACATCATTCTACTCAGAGTAGAAGTACGAAATTTGAATCTGGAAAAGTTTAAATTGGAATTTTTCCTAATGAAATGGGCAAGGAAAAAGATACAGGAAGCCACTTGTGCAATTCCAGTTGCGTAAGCAGCTCCTGGGACTCCAAGATTCAATTTCATTACAAAGATATAGTCGAGGACTATATTCATAAGGGCAGATATAGACACTCCAGCGATTGAAAGCTGGGGGAAACCGTCTGTCTTTACTATTACCTCCAATGAATAAGATACTATAAAAAAGCCGTTGAATATAATGATTATCCTAAGATAGTCTATTACATGTTCTAAGGTTGCTTCAGTAGCACCTAAGAATAAGGCAATTCTTTCGAGGTTTAAAATACCGAAGATCATAATGGTAAAGGATAAAATTATAGTAGTGGCAATGGTCATGGTAAAGGTTTTATTTGCTCTATCCATATCTCCTTGTCCTAGATATATTGCTATTATTGTAGACGCTCCAGTGGAGAACAATAGGGATGCTGCAAATATAAAGTTTATAAAGGGCATGGATATATTGACAGCTGCCATAGCTATTGGCCCAACTCCATGGCTGACAAATATTCCATCTACTATGGTATATAGGGAAAAAACCCACATTGCTGCAACGGATGGAAGTAGATATTTTAAGAATTTCTGTCGTAAATTTTGGTCATCTTGTTCATCTTTTATTGCTTCATTCATATTATCACCTCTTCCATAAGAGTATAAACCTTGGTATAATACTAAGGTCAAGGCTTATAAAAATTAGATTTATTGAAGGATGGATTTTATGAAGGATTATTATACAATAGGGGAAATATCAAAGATATATGATATTGGCAGGGATTCACTTAGATATTATGAGAAAATTGGACTTTTAAATCCATTGAGGGATATAAATGGATATAGGCTATATAATATGCAAGATATATGGAAGTTAAATGTGATAAAGGATCTCAAAAACTTAGATTTTACTATGAAACAAATAAAAAAATATTTAGATAATAGAACTGTTGATTCGACTAAAGAGATGCTAAACAATCAAATAAAGCTTATAGACAGAAAGGTAATAGAGTTGAAAAACACCCAAGAGAGTATGTATCATAGATTGAATAATATAGAGAATACTTATAGAGATATAAAATTAAATACTATAGAAGTGATATATATGGAGGAGAGGAGGGCACTTAAATTAAATGGAAAAGTGTCTAGGGATGAAGAGATAGATTTTTTAATAAAAAAACTTCAAAAACAATATGAGGATAGGCTCTATCTCTTTGGAAATAATAATATAGGTGCCACAGTCTCAAAGGAATATATAAAAGAAGATATATATAATCATTATGAATCTGTGTTTTTTCTCCTAGATCCGGGAGATGATAGTTATAACCTAGTATTAAACGAAGGATATTATTTAACTCTTACGTATAGGGGTTCTTACGAGCAGAGTAAGATATTTATACCTAGAATGTTTGAATACTTAGAAGGGAAAAACTATGAGATATTATCTAACCCAATTGAAATATATAAAATTGATATACATGAAACTAGCCGTGTAGAAGAGTTTATGACAGAGATTCAAATACCTATAAGGCGAGCTGTAAAATAAAAAAACCAACCATATGACTTTAGTGTCATATGGTTGGTTTTGCTTAATCCATGGTACCCCCAAGGGGATTCGAACCCCTGTCACCGCCGTGAGAGGGCGGCATCTTAACCGCTTGACCATGGGGGCATATATTGGCTGCGGAACTAGGATTCGAACCTAGACAATATGAGTCAGAGTCATATGTGCTACCGTTACACCATTCCGCAATGCTGTTTTGAACAACCAGCGTTTTGAACAACCAGCATTGTCTATTATACCAAATGCATTAAAAATGTCAATACTTTTTTAAAAAAATTTATGGACCTAAGATTGTAAAATTAAATGACGGGTTTTTTAGAAATATTCTATACAGATATTTTGCTAAATAATCCACTGGATTTGTGAAAAAATTTGTCAAAGCCGGTTTTCCTCTTTACTAACATTGAAGCTTAGCACGTGAATCTACTTTAGAAATGTCTTTAATAATGCTAATAGATTATATTTACCGAATATTGATACCCCTATAATCGATATGACAGACATAATTTTCATTAGGATATCTAATGAAGGCCCAACAGTATCCTTTAATGGATCACCCACAGTATCTCCAACAACAGTTGCTTCGTGTGTTTTAGAACCTTTATCGTGTCCTTCAAGGAGACCAGTTTCAACATATTTTTTTGCGTTATCCCATGCTCCCCCTGCATTTCCTGTATAGAAAGCAAGCATAATAGCGGAAAGGCTAGTTCCAATTAATAGACCACCGACAAAATCGGCTCCAAACATGAATCCACATATTAAAGGTACGATAACTGAAATAAGGGAAGGTAACTTCATTTCACGTAATGCCCCTACTGAAGAGATGGAAATACAGGTTTTATAGTCGGGGCGTGATTCTCCTGTGAGAATTTTAGGATCTTGTCTAAATTGTCTCCTAACTTCCTCTACCATTTTTCCGGCGGCTTTAGCAACAGCTTCAATCAATATGCCGGAGAAGAGGAATGGTAATGCTCCTCCTATCAGTGTTCCTGCAAGAGTAAGGGGGTTTATAATATTCAAGAAAATATTAAAATTTGCAGTATCTCCTTTGCCAGCTTGCGCATAAATATATGATGCAAAAAGTGAAAGAGCAGCAAGCGCAGCTGAACCTATGGCAAATCCCTTTCCGACGGCTGCTGTAGTATTGCCCACGGAATCCAACTTGTCAGTAATTTGCCTTACTTCAGGAGCTAATTTAGACATCTCACTTATACCACCTGCATTATCTGCAATTGGACCGTAAGAATCAACTGAAACGGTAGCTGAAACAAAAGATAACATACCAATAGCGGACATTGCCACACCATAAATTCCAGCAAAATAGTTTGCTATAATAATGGTAAACCCAAGGACCAGTACTGGAGCAAATGTTGATCTCATACCAAGTCCCATACCATTTATTATGGTAAGAGCTGGTCCTTCCACTGATGATTTAGCAACGGTCTTGGTTGGTTCAAAGTTATAGCTTGTATAGTATTCAGCAATCATGCCTATCATTATGCCACTAATTACACCAAAAATAGCAGCGTACCAGGGCGAAAGTGCGCCGACTTTGAAACCTGCTGCAGCAGTATCTACATCTTTAAATAAAGAGTAAGTAAAAAAACCATTACCAGCTATAGTAAGCAAGGCAGAAGTCCATACTGCAATATTCAGTTCTCGGTGTGGTTCATCGGAGATCTTCTTCAGAATTAAAAACATAATTCCGATAACACTGGAGATGAGTCCAATCGAGGCAAAAATTACTGGGAAAATGATTAGTTTTTCCAAAAGTTCTTCTGTTATGGGAGTTTGAGAATGTGTGTGTGTATAAAACATGTAACATGCTAGTGTAGCTGCTGCAATAATTGTAGCTACAAAACTTTCAAGAAGATCTGATCCTAGGCCTGCAACATCACCAACATTATCGCCGACATTATCAGCAATTGTAGCTGGATTACGTGGATCGTCTTCAGCAATATGTACCTCTGTCTTACCGACAAGATCTGCTCCCATATCTGCAGCTTTCGTATAGATCCCGCCACCAACTCGATTAAACATTGCAATAATGCTACAGCCCAAGGCATAGCCTGATACTGTCATTGTAAAAGGGATAAAGCTGATGCCTATCCAGTTTGTTTGAATGGTGATCTGTTCAGCATCTATTTGGCCCATTGCTTTACCGAAAATTAAGTATATAAGCAAAAGTCCTAAGAGAGCAAATCCCCCAACACAAAGGCCCATTACACTGCCACCTTGAAAAGCCAATTTTAAGGTAGAACCTAGATTCTTGGTTTTTCTTGCTTCATTAGATACCCTTACATTTGTGAGTGTTGCTGCCTTCATTCCAATAAAGCCTGCAGCTCCACTCATAAATGCGCCAATTATAAATGCGATTGCGCAGTGCCATGATACCACAAGAGACAGAATGGCAGCTATGATTATACTAACAAGCACAATTATTTTTGTTTCATGTGCAAGGAAAGTATTTGCACCTTCTTGAATGGCGTTAGCTATTTCATTCATAAGTTCGGTACCTGTTTCTCGTTTTTTAACTGAGCAATAATTATATATGGCAACGAAAAAAGCTAAAAGTACCGCAATAACAATAAGTCCATACATTTTAATAAACTCCTTACTTCTTATATTAGAACCTATTTAATTTCTTTAGTCTCAAAAAGCAAACTAAAGAACGTTGGCATATGAACTTGAATAATTTCATAGAGAACTTATTTAATTTATTTTGTTGTATTGATAATGGTTTGCATATTTTTATAAATTATAGGTTCTGATGAGCTAATTAGTAGTTAAAGTTGTTATTATTTTTTAGAAAATAGGATATTCTAGGTCTCATCTTCATCTACTGAGTGACTGGCAAGAGTAGTTGGAACAATATGTATTGTCTACTGTAATGATACCATAGAAAGTCTAGTGTCTCAAGGATTTATGCACAATCCTTTACCCCTCAATGTTTTATGACCTCAAACTTTAAAAGGTAATTAGATTTTGAAAAATAAAATATGTTTCGAGATCTAAATCATATATACGTATGTGTGATTTTATGAATAAGGGAAAGTTTGTTTGGAATTTAGTTAATATTTTATGGATATAAATACGGTGAAGTTGGCAGATTCCACATACGATTTAAGTGCTAAAATTTGGGTTGACAAATACAAGGTTACACTATATAATAAATACAAATTGACGTATAAATACGGTAAAGACGATGACAGGGATCAGTAGGCTTCAAACCTTTTTAGAGAGCTGCCGGGTGGTGTAAGGTAGTAGGGTATAAGCTGAATCTCGCCCTTGAGTTGCCAACTGAAAGCTAAATAGCAAGTAGGCTTGGCCGGTGGTCCACCGTAACTTAGGACAGGGTATATTTATTCTGTACCTATGTGTGAGTGGATATAATACTTATATTTAGAGGTGTTATGTCAAATAGAGTGGTACCGCGGAAGGAAGCTTTTCGTCTCTAGTCTCGGGGATGAAGGGCTTTTTTATTGTTGAGAATATTTAGGAAGGGGATAGAAAGGTGACAATGCTTGACTTGACTTTGGGGGAACTATTGGATATTCAAGCGAATACATATCCTGAGCATGAGGCGATTGTATATCCATTTGAAGGTATTAGATGGACTTATTCCCAGTTCAAACAAGAAGTTGATACAGTTGCTCGAGGAATGGTTAAAATGGGTATAAAAAAGGGGGATCATGTATCTATATGGGCTACAAATGTACCAGAATGGATACTTACTCAATTTGCCACCGCAAGGATTGGAGCAGTTTTAGTGACGGTAAATACTAATTACAAGGCTTTTGAGTTAGAATATCTGTTAAGACAGTCCGATACATCTACTCTAGTGATGACAAGTGGATTTAAGGATTCTGACTATATTAGAATAATCAACGAACTTTGTCCTGAACTTAAAGATAGTCTCCCGGGTCAATTACAATCTTCTAAGTTTCCCTATCTAAAGAATATAATACATATAGGTAGTTCAAGACATGACGGTATGTTTAATTTTGATGATCTCTATGATATGGCAGAGGAAGTTGAACCTACCACTTTAGATAAAATTCAAGGGGGTTTAACTCCTCAAGATGTCGTAAATATGCAATATACATCAGGAACTACTGGCTTTCCTAAAGGTGTAATGTTAACTCATTATAATATAATAAATAATGGCTCTGCTATTGCTGACTGTATGCATCTTACTTACAATGATAGACTGTGTATACCAGTTCCACTTTTTCATTGTTTTGGCTGTGTACTTGGTGTAATGGCATGTGTGGCAAAAGGTACGACTATGGTCCTTATTGATCACTATAATCCTATAAAAGTAATGAAAGCAATACAACAGGAACGTTGTACTGGTCTACATGGTGTGCCTACTATGTTTATCGGTATACTAGGGAATCAAGAGTTTAAAGATTATGATTTTTCAACTTTGAGGACAGGTATAATGGCAGGTTCGCCTTGTCCTACAAAGATTATGAAGCAAGTTATAGAGGATATGAATATGAAAGATATAACAATAGCATATGGTCAAACTGAATTTTCCCCAGTTATAACCCAGACTAGGGTTGATGACCCTATACAACTTAGAGTGTCTACGGTAGGGAAACCTCTCCCAGGAGTAGAAGTCAAGATAATAGATCCAGATACAGGCCAAGAATTGGGTGTAGGAGAGCAAGGAGAACTTATTGCCCGAGGATATGGTGTAATGAAGGGATATTATAAAATGGAAGAGGCTACTAAGGCGGCAATTGGTGAGGACGGCTGGCTTCACACAGGAGATTTGGCCACTGTAGATGAAAACGGTTACTATAGGATAACTGGCAGGCTGAAGGATATGATAATAAGGGGTGGAGAGAATATATATCCGAGGGAAATTGAGGAGTTTATATATACACATCCTGCGGTTAAGGATGTTCAAGTTATAGGAGTGCCCGATAGGAAATATGGTGAAGAGGTATTTGCCTACATAATTTTAAAAGATGACATAGAAGAGCCTCCTACAGAAGAGGATATGATTAAATTTGTAAAACAGGGCTTATCAAGATTTAAGACGCCTAAGTATGTGAAGTTTATAGATAGCTATCCCATGACTGCCAGTGGCAAGATACAAAAGTATAAGCTTAAGGCTATGGCAATTGAAGAGCTTAAACTTGACGGAGTTATATGTATAGAGACTGCATAAAATTATATGCTATATAATGGAATTTCAAGAATAATGTATTTTTTAAATGAATAGCATTCCTATGTAAGTATATATAATCATTATAATATGGTCTAAAAAGACAGCAAGAGGTGATAAGACTATGGGAAATAAAATTATTATAGATATGTGTGGAACAAAATTAGAGATTGATAAAGACACAAAGTTAGAACAGATAAGTGCCCAGTACCAAGCTGAATGGCCCTCCCAGATAGTTGGTGCCAAAGTAAACAATTCTATTAGGGAATTATCCTATACTTTGGATGAAGATTGTAATATTAAATTTGTCGATCTGTCAATGACAGATGGGATAAGGATATATTTGAGGAGTCTCATATTTATTTTTGTTAGAGCATGCCATGAACTTTTTCCAAATAGTGATGTTTTTATAGAACATAGTCTAGGTAATGGGCTATACTGTGAAGTGCATGGAGATTTTCCCATGACCCCAAGTCAAATAGGGAGAATAGAATCTAAAATGCAAGAAATTGTAGCTAAAGATGAACCCTTTGAACGACTGAGGGTCTCTAAGAATAAGGCAGCACAGATATTTAAAGATATGGGTTTTTACGACAAGATAGAGATGTTAGAATTTAGACCAGAAGATTATGTCAACTTATATAGATGTGGTTGGATGTATGACTATCTGTATGGATACATGGTACCAAGTACTGGCTATCTTAAAAACTTTAAATTACAATTTCATCTTCCTGGTGTAGTACTTTTGTATCCATCTAAAGATGAGCCAAATAAAGTTGCAGATTTTGTGGATTCACCTAGATTATTTAGAGTATTTAGAGAGTCCGAGAAGTGGAGTAAGCGAATAGAGGTGGAAAATGCAGCTGATTTAAATAATGCCATAAAACGAGGAAAAGGTGGGGAGCTTATACGGATATGTGAGGCTCAGCAAGAAAAAACTATTGCAAAAATTGCAGATGATATATCTGAACACAGAGATGGTATTAGATTAATTTTAATTGCAGGTCCATCATCCTCAGGTAAGACTTCATTTGCTCAGCGCCTTAGAGTACAACTCATGGTGAATGGTTTGAAGCCTATTTCTATCTCTATGGATAATTACTTTCTAAACAGAGAGGAAATCCCCCTTAATGAGGATGGTAAGCGTGATATGGAGTCTATAGATGTCATAGATATAGAACTCTTCAACGAACATCTAACCCAAATTATACAGGGGCAGGAAGTTGAAATCCCATATTATAATTTTGAAACAGGAGTCAGGGAATATAACGGAAATACTATAAAAATTGGTAAAGAACAGCCGATAATAGTTGAGGGAATTCATGGACTTAATGAGAAATTGACTGCTATGATACCTAAACCTAATAAATATAAAATATATATAAGCGCACTTACGCAACTCAATATAGATCACCACAACAGGATACCTACTACAGATACGCGTCTTATAAGACGTATGGTTAGGGATTATCTATTTAGGGGAACTTCAATAGAGGGAACCCTTAGTATGTGGCCCATGGTGCGAGAAGGTGAGGAGAAGTATATCTTTCCATATCAAGAACAGGCAGACTTTATGTTCAATTCTGCCTTAATATATGAACTTGCCGTATTGAAACCTTATATATTGCCACTACTAGAAGCAGTCAGTGAGGATAGTCCTTATTTCACTGAAATAAATAGACTACAAAAGTTTATGAAATACTTTACCGAATTAAAACCTGAACAGATACCTAATAACTCCATACTAAGGGAGTTCATAGGAGGAAGCTGTTTTTATCAATAGATACTTAATTTCATCCCATTTATGTATATAAAATTCTTTTGGCGATAATAATATAATAATACCTTAAAATATATTGAAAGGTAGAATAAAATATACATAAATGGGTTGATTTTATGTTAGGAGATACTACTTGGAGAAAAAAGTTTATTTTGTTTTTACTACTCTTAACTACACTATCGTGTACGCTGAATGGTTGTATTTTATATGATATAAGAAAACATGGTTCAAAAGTTCCAATTCAAGAAAAGGGTATAGATGAGGACAATTCCAATCAATATAAATTAGATGATACGAATATACAAGATATAACAATAAAACGTGAAGAAGAATCAGATGAAGAGGTAAGAAGCATAACAATCAGCGTGGTAGGAGATATAATGGTTCATAGTCCTCAGTTTAAAAGTGCCATGATAGAAGATGGAGGATATGATTTTTTCCCTGTATTTGAGGAGATAAGGGAGCATATAGTCAATAGTGATTTAGCACTATGTAATCTTGAGACTACCATAAGTACACCTGAAAAGGGGTATACAGGATATCCCTGTTTTAAAACTCCAGAAGCCCTTATACCAGCCATGAAGAATACAGGGTTTGACGTGGTCATAACTGCTAATAACCATAGCTTGGATGCATTAGAGTTTGGAGTCATTAATACATTAGATGCATTGGACAGATATGAACTTTTCCATACTGGTACATTTAGAAGTAAAGAAGAGAGTGATAGCCTTTTGACATTGAACAGAGGAGGTATAAAATTAGCTATATTGGCATATACCTACGGTACAAATGGTATGGAGGCTGCTATGGATAAAGATAAGCTAGATTATATGGTCAACTATATTGACAAGGAAACAATTGCAGGTGATATACAAAGGGCGAAAAAAGAGGATGTAGATATCATAATACTGTACATGCATTGGGGGATTGAATATAGCAGAATAGTTGATGACTATATAAAAAAATTGGCAGATGATTTATTTAATGCCGGCGCTGATATAATACTTGGTAGCCATCCTCATGTCATTCAACCAATGGAAAGAAAGACAATTATAGATGATGACAGTGAGGAAAGACAAGTCTTTATAGCATATTCATTGGGGAATTTTATATCAAATCAAAGGGAACAGTATAGGGATAGTGGTATAATAGTGAATATTGCCATTGTTAAGAAAGGAAATAAAACGACTATTCATGACGTCACATATACACCAACATGGGTGAGAAAATACGAAGATAATGGTAAACTACAGTATAAGATTTTGCCTGTGGAGAAATTTATAGACTCAGGGTTGCCAGCTCCTGAGCTCAATCGAATAAAATCAGTATGGCAGGAAACTACTGGCATAATAGATGACGAGAGAATAAAGACTACTAAATAAAGTAGCTCTTCTTTTTTTATATCGATATTTTGAAATATAAATAAGGGGTGGTTTCAATGCAATTGGAATTTACTATGCCAACAAAGATAGTATATGGGAGTGGAAGCCTATTTAAACTGAGCAAATTGGCAAAAGGATATGCCGACAACTATTTGCTAGTCTATGGAGACACATCACTTGAAAATATGGGCATACTAGGTAAAATTGAACAACAACTCAAAAATGAAAAAATTGAATATCACTATTATAAAGGTATTACACGGGAGCCGACTTTAGACATGATAGAGAAGGGGCTGAATATTGCTAGACAATATAATTGTAATGGTGTAATATCTATCGGTGGTGGCAGTGTAATAGACACAGGAAAAGCAATTGCAGGGCTTATAACAAACGGTGGCCATATAATAGATTACCTAGAAGGAGTAGGAAAGGGTAAGACACTTAAAAAAGATGGAGCTCCATTTATAGCCATACCTACAACGGCAGGCACCGGTGCAGAAGTGACAAAAAATGCAGTAATATCTTCTAAGAGTAAGAATTTTAAAAAGAGCTTTAGGAGTGAAAAACTTTTCGCGTGTTTGGCCATAGTCGACCCTCTACTTACTTTGAGTCTTCCTCAACATCAGACGGCAATAACGGGTATGGATGCTCTTACGCAACTCATCGAATCATATATATCTAAGTTCTCAAATCCTATAACAGATGTTATTGCTCAAAAAGGTATAGGATTAGCTGGGAAGTCTCTCAAAAAAGCATATGATGATGGTACCTATATCGCAGCAAGGGAATATATGGCGCTTGCAAGTCTTTTGAGTGGTGTCTGCCTTACTAACTCAGGGCTAGGTGCTGCCCACGGTATTGCATCGGCACTTGGCAGTTATTATCCTATAAGACATGGCATGGCATGTGCCATATTATTACCTCATGTCATGGAAATAAATCTAATATCTAGCGAAGACAAACTTTCAGATATAGGAACTATATTGACAGGGGAAGAGTTTAAAGATACGTATGAAGGTGCTCGGACTGCAATAGACTATATAAAAGAATTAAATAAACATATGAATTTACCATCTAATCTTAAGCCCTATAAGATCAGTGAAGATATGGTTCCTGTACTAGCTAAGGCATCTAGGGGCAATAGTATGAGTGGAAATCCAGTGTATCTTTCCGATGATGATATAGCAGAACTTTTAGCTAGACTTATTTAGGGAAGTCCCGATTAATTCTCTTCTTCCTTAAATTCAAGTTTTAAATTTTCCTTTCAGCAAAAGTGTCTATTTTGCTTTTAGTTTTTATTGAATCCTATAATGTATTATTAATACAACAAAAGCTGGGGGATGCCCAGCTTTTGTTATTACAATCTATCCTTAGTTTTCTTCAGCTTTCTCCTGTTCTACTAGAACTTCTTCAGTGTTGCCAGACTTGGCATTTTTCAACGCTGCATCTGCTAGTTTTTTGAAGTTTTCCACAGAATGTGTTGCACCTGTTATATTGTCTATCTCTTTTACATTTTGTTTTTCTATGAGTTGTTGCTCCAATGCGGGTGAAAATTCTTCAGGTGAAGACCCAGACTTTTCTTTCATAAGAGTATTATACTCTTCATCTTTGGATTTTAGGTCTCCCTCCTCATTTACATAATCAAAATCAACATCAGAGATTTCTCCATCGGTGATGGTTATGTCTACATATGCTTTCCAACCATGCTCATCAAAGTCATCATATGTTGCCTTATAGGTACCATCTTTGTATCCGCCACCGTCACCACAACCCACTAAAGCAGTTGCAAGCATGAGTGAGACAAGTATAAGACTTAATGTTCTTTTCATAATAAATACCTCCAAAATAAATTAATAATAGTTGCTACAATGTTGAATATTTTCTGTAGTTTCCCTTTGTATGAACATAGTTATACCACAATAATAATGCTATTAAACATAAATTAATAAAGAAGCAAAATTTTATGGCATAATACCACTGAAACCAGAGAAGGCATAGGCCATAAGCCCAAGAGCTATAAGCCTTATGGGAATCCCCTTAAAGGCTGATACTATAGCCATATCATCTAATCTATCCATTACATCATATAGTAGTATAGATATCAAGGTGTAGCCTAAACCAGCACCTATTGCGTAGGCAACAGAATGCATTATGTGGTCTTGTTCTATACTCAAAAGAACAGCTGCCAATATTATTGAATTAGTTACTATCTGCCCTACAGATATATCCTCATTATTATATTTACCCACTTTTTTAGATATTGAAACAGTTAATTGTACAACTAAAAACAAGATTAAAGAAAATATAATAGTTACTAAATACGATACATTTAAAGGTTCTAATACCCAGGTGTATAATATATAATTCAATACAGAAATTATAGTTAAAGCTATTGTCACCAGTATACCTTCTCGTACGATAGGAGCTTTTTTATCCTGTGCATTTATAGCAGGATATACCCCTAATAGCTTAGAAAGTACAAAATTATCTGAAAAGGTAGCCGCTACAAGTAGATATATAAATTCCATCTTATCACTTCTTTCTATTTTAGATTATGTCAGTCATACTGTCTTCTTTTTATTAAAGATGCCAGTTAAAATAGCTAATAGAATTCCAGTAACTATAAAAGCTGCTGGTGGTTCTAAAATGGCTGTATTATTTTTTCCAAGTATTCCCCTTATGATACCAATGCAACATATGACCAGTATAAAACCTATACTTGTGGTCAATGCATTGGTTATGGAATAGTTTCCTTTGTCAGAAAAAATTTGTGATATTAAGGGTACACTAAACAACACCACTGGTATATATATTCCCAATTCATTTACAATATCAGGTAGATATGCTTGAAAGATTAAGTACATAATACCTGTCATAAAAGCAGTCAATACCATATAAAATAGGAGCAACATGGAATTAGGTGCTCTATTTTTAAATAAATTCATGATCAAGTTTGTGATTATCAGCACTATGGTAACTGCTATACTCATGGATAACGCTACTTTCAAACTAGTGGTAGCAACAAATCCAGTACATATGGCAGCTAATAGTGATGTATTAAATATTTTGTTCTTATGCGTACTCATAGTCAATTCCCTCCTTCAAGCTGGGTGTTGAAAAATTCTATTGCAGTATTGACACCATCAACTACGGCTTGGGCACTTATAGTGGCCCCTGATAGCCCCTGTACTTCATCTTTTGCTGACGTTTCGTCATCTACGAGAGTTAAAGGGGTTTTAGCTGTTTTACTTTTAAATCTACTGGTAAATTCATCATCTGCAATTTCATCGCCAAGTCCTTCAGTCTCATTTTGTGATAGTATCTCTATACCTGATATTTCTCCTTCATTTGTTATAGCAATTGCTATGGATATGGTACTATATGCCCCTTCTGAGTCGGTCTTTATAATATAACCTTTGAGTTCATCACCATCATATGCACCCTGTATGCTCTGTATATCACTATCTTCAGGGATATCCATATCCAATTTTTTTAGACTACTTGCTTCGGGTAACAATTCAGTTATATCTATCTCTTCTTCGGTTCCAAAGTCATTTTGTGCAATTGTGTCTTCTAGGGTTCCATGTACTGCTCCAGTGGCAACAGAGCAAACTACTATGAGTCCTATTAGTATCGCAGTCCATTTAAAATCTACTTTCAATCACCTCACCTCCCCATATGTCCTAGGAACGGTGTGTCTTTCAATCATAGGAACAAATAGATTCATTACAAGTATGGAGTAACAAACTCCTTCCGGTGTTTGTCCTATATTTCTAAGTAGACATGTCAATACTCCACATCCAATGCCCATTATAAATTTACCTTTTTTAGTAACTGGAGATGTAGTATAGTCAGTAGCCATGTATATAGCTCCCAATAATAATCCTCCTGTAAATATTTCATATAGTGCAAATATTAGGGGAGTACTTGTTTTATTAAATACTAGGGAGAGTAGAAAGACTGAGACTATATATGACAAGGGAATTTCCCATGTAATAACATCCTTATATAATAGATATATACCTCCTATTATTAGGGCTAAAGCTGAAGTTTCGCCTAGAGAACCAGCTGTGTGACCTATGAAAACATTCCAAAGAGAAGGAATGTCTGCGCTAGAACCATTTAATAATTCAAGTGGGGTTGCAGTTGATACACCATCTAATGTCCACTTTGCCATGATGGCTGGCCATGTTGCTATGAGAAATGCTCTCGATGCAAGTGCTGGGTTTAAAAAGTTTTTACCTATACCGCCAAATATCTGTTTGACTACTATTATTGCGAATAATCCTCCTATTACCGGTATATAATATGGGACTGAAGGTGGCAACGTAAAGGCGAGCAAAATTCCAGTCACGACAGCACTTAAGTCATCTATGGTTACCCTTTGTTTAAATATTTTTTGCCATAGTAATTCTCCTAATACGCATGATATAACGGATAATAATACTATTATAAATGCCCTTATCCCAAAAAATATAATACTGGCTATGAGAGTTGGTGTTAGGGCTATGACTACATCCCTCATAATTGTCTTGGTAGAACTACCTTGATGTATATGAGGAGATGAAACTTCCATATACGTGTTGCTATTCATTTAAATCACCCTTTTTGCATTATTGTTATCTCGTATGTTTCTTTTAGTCTTTTTTATGGTGTTGACTATTCTTATATTGGCTGGGCATACATATGCACAACAACCACATTCTATACAACTAGTCCCATTTAATTTTTCAAATCTATCAAAATCATCTCTCCTACCAAATTTATCAAGGTAGAGGGGAAGTAGATTCATAGGACAAGCCCTTACACATCTGCCACATTTTATACAATTTGTCTCTTCAAGTATTGATGTTGCTTCCTCAGTAAGACATAATACTGCAGTTGTAGCTTTGGTTACGGGAACATTCATATCTGGCATGGTAACTCCCATCATAGGGCCACCACTTATGATTTTGACTGGTTTTTTCACAAAGCCACCTGAAGCGTCTATTAAATCTTGAAAGGAAGTTCCTACTTTCACCCAAAAGTTTTGGGGGGTGGCTATGGCATCGCCTGTCACAGTAACTATTCTCGATGTTAAAGGTTTTCCCTCTACTACAGCTTCATATATAGCATAGGAAGTACCAACATTTTGGACGATGCAATTTACATCTGCTGGCAATTTACCAGTGGGAACCTCTCTATTCAATATAGCAGATATGAGTTGTTTCTCTGAACCTTGGGGATATTTTGTCTCCAAGATTTTTATCTCTATTTTATCTGAGACATCTGCATCATCTATTACCTTTTGCATAGCTAGAATAGCATCTTCTTTATTCTCTTCAATGCCTATATACCCCTTTGCATTGGGGAAGAGATGTAAAATTATATTGAGTCCCTCTACAATCTTTGCTGTACCATTTAACATCAGTTTATGGTCGCATGTAATATATGGTTCACACTCACATCCATTTAGGATGATCGAATCAATCTTTTCGTAATTAGGGGGGCTAAGTTTTATATAGGTAGGGAATGCAGCTCCCCCCATGCCTACAATACCAGCTTCATGGATTATATCAATTATATTGTCTCTAGATAATTTTTTATAATCACATGGGCCATGCATAGGTTTAGCTTCTTCATATAGACCATCGTTTTCTATTATTATTGCAGGTATACTAGTTCCGCCTGTATATGGTATTTCTGTTATATCCACTACCTCACCGGAGATACTAGAATGTATGGGGGCAGATATAGATGCAATTGCATCGGCTATCATTTGGCCTACTAAAACTCTATTTCCTTTTTTAACTATAGGTTGGCAGATGGCCCCTGTATGTTGTTGCATTAAAAATACTGCCTTTTCTTTAGGCAATAACTCAGTTACAGGCTTGTCTTCTGTCAATTCCTTGTTGTAGGGAGGGTGCACCCCATTTCTAAATGTCAATCTGTCCATAAGGATTCCTCCATTCTTTATTTAAAAGCGACGAATAAAACGAGTTTAGGATCATTATAAAATCTGCCGGATAATTTGTCAATTTTTAATCAATTTTAAGAAAAGATTTGTTTTCAGGTATTCTATAATGAAAAAGATTCAGTGAATTGATGTTATCATATATTAATTCGAAATAACTAAATTTTTTGAGAAAATTTAAAACTTCCAAGTCCTTGACAAAACATTGGTATTTTTATATTATATGATAAGAATATTCAATATAAGGGGTATTAACTCAGTTGGTAGAGTGCCATCTTGACGTGGTGGAAGTCATAGGTTCGAATCCTATATACCCCACCAACTATAGGCCCGATGTTCGGGCTTGTTTTATTATTTACCCAAGAATTGGAGGGTATTCAATGTATACAGAAGATGATTTGAAAAGTGTAAAGAGACAAATACGTTCGCTACTTATAAAGATAGCTATTTTATTTGCAATTTTTTTAACAATTTCATTGTTATTGGCGAATAATTTAAGTAATCCTATAGGACTCATTATATTGGTAGTGGGGCTTTGTATATGTGAATTTATATGGGGAATATACGGAAAACCAGTTGCAACCTATAAAAAATTTCTACAAGAGATATTGACAGGTAGAAAAAGACAACAGAGAAATTACGTAATAGATGTGGGCTCTGAACCGGTGTACAAGGATAATGAATTATTCTATTATGAAATTCTTGTAAAGGAAGATAGGGAAGACGAAATGGAACAGATGCTCTTGCAGGATACTAACAAGACTTTTCCCTCTATTGAGAAGGGAAGCTGGTATGAGTTTACATTATATCAAAACTATATAGTAGATCTAGAAGAAATCTATACTTGAACATGAGCTTCGACTTTGTCGAAGCTTTTTTTGTTTAATTTTTTCTATCTGGGTTATACGTATATATGGTGTACGATATAAATAGGGAGGCGATTATGTGAAATACAGAAAGTTAGGGAAATATGGTATTAAAGTAAGTGAAATAGCCCTTGGAAGTTGGCTAACATATGGAGCTGCATACGGTCAAGAACGTGCGGTAGACTGTATAAAAAAGGCGTATGATTTAGGTGTCAACTACTTTGACACTGCTGATGTATATGGCGTGGGGCAGACCTATCCTGGAGCAGCTGAGGAGGTACTAGGTGATGTACTCAAAGAATTTCCTAGGTCGTCTTACGTGCTTGCTACCAAGACTTTTTGGCCAGTGGGGGAGGGCCCAAATGATAGGGGGCTATCTAGAAAGCATATAGTAGAGCAATGTAATACAAGTCTAAAGCGATTAAATACTGACTATGTAGATATATTCTACTGTCATAGATATGACCCCGATACCCCCATCGAAGAGACACTTATGGCCTTGGATGATCTTGTACGTCAAGGTAAAGTACTCTATGTGGGAATAAGCGAATGGAGTTCCGTTCAGATAGCTGAAGGAATATACACAACTAAGAGTCTCAACCTAAATCCAATTGCAGTAAATCAGCCATCATATAATATGTTCAACCGCTACATAGAAGATGAAGTCATGCCCCTGTGTGCCAAGGAAGGTATAGGACTTGCCGTATTTAGCCCACTAGCTCAAGGAGTTCTCACAGGTAAGTATAGAAAAGGTGAGCCTATTCCAGCCGATAGTAGGGCGGCAGATAAGGATACAAAGCATCATGTTGAGCATTATCTTACTGCTCAAAACCTAGACAAGGTAGAGAAGCTAAGGGCGATAGCAGGTGATCTAGATATAAGTCTGTCGCAACTTGCCCTTGCGTGGATACTTCAAAAAGAAGAGATAAGTAGCGTAATAATAGGTGCTACAAAGCCAGAGCAAGTAGAAGAAAATTGTAAGGCATCAGGAATAGAGCTATCCGATGATGTAATGAAAACCATCGAAGATATATTGGATTAAAAAATCGGCATTATGCCGATTTTTTTTTGGGGAAATCAGAGGGGCATGGTGTGGATGACAAAGTATGTCATTATGCTCTAAAAGGGTATGGCGCAGATGGAATGCTAGAGCTCTTTAATAGCATTGACGCAGAAAAGAAGAAGCTCAAAGTAGATTCAATATGGTATAATAAGACATAGTGAAATCTAAGTAAGAGAGGAGATAGATTTTAAATTGTCAAACAATATATTACCTAAGAGAGATGAAATAGACGATAAATTTAAGTGGAGACTAGAAGATATCTACCCTACTGAGGATAAATGGGAAGAGGACTATCAGGCGGCAAAGTCTTTAATATCTGAGATAGAGGGCTATAGGGGCAAACTTAGTTTAGGTGCCCATGAACTTCTCGAGGCACTAGATCACTACCATGAAACCCAGCGTATACTTGAGAGGTTGTTTGTCTATGCCCGAATGAGAAAGGATGAGGACAATTCAAATGCCAAATATCAAGCTCTCAGTGATAGGGCCCAATTATTATTAGTGGAGTTCGCCAGTGCGTCTTCTTATATGGTGCCGGAGATAATAGCTATAGATGAGGAAGTACTCAAAGGGTGGGTCAAGGAAGATAATAAATTTGACGTATATAGGCAATTTTTAGATGAAATACTTAGGGAAAAAGATCATGTACTCTCACCTAAGGAGGAACAGATACTTGCTATGGCAGGGGAGGTATGTGATGCGCCGGCGCAAATCTTTTCCATGATAAATGATGCCGACATAAAATTCCCATATATAAAGAATGAAGAAGGGGATGAAGTTGAACTCACCAAGGGTAGATACATCTCATTTTTAGAGAGCAAAGATAGACAAGTGAGAAGGGATGCCTTCAAGGCATTATATAGTACATATTCTAAGCAGAAGAATACCTTGGCTACTACGTTTGTATATAACCTTAAAAAAGATGCATTTATAACGAGGACTAGAAAATATAATTCAAGCCTTGAAGCATCACTATCAGGAGACAATGTAGGGGTTGAAGTGTACGACAACTTAATAAATACAGTAGAGGACAATCTAGAGCCCATGTATAGATATATAGATCTGAGAAAGCGTGCACTAGATGTAGATGAACTTCACATGTACGACATATATGTTCCCTTTGTAGAGAAGGCGGATATGAAGGTCTCCTATGATGAGGCTAAAAATATTGTAGCAAATGCATTAGAGCCTCTAGGCAAAGAATATATAGAGGTATTAAAGGAAGGATTTGAATCTGGTTGGATCGATGTATATGAAAACGTTGGCAAGACCAGTGGTGCATATTCGTGGGGCTGTTATGATGCTCATCCCTATGTACTCATGAACTATCAAGACAATCTAGATGGTGTATTTACCCTCGCACATGAGATGGGGCATGCAATGCATACCTATCATTCGAATAAAAACCAGCCTTATCCTCTAGCTAGCTATAGAATATTTGTAGCAGAGGTAGCATCTACATTAAATGAAATACTTCTCACCCATTACCTCCTAGACACCATAGAAGACAAAGCATCTAGGGCGTATATCATAAACCACTATCTAGAGGGTTTTAAAGGTACTGTCTATAGGCAGACAATGTTTGCTGAATTTGAGCGCATAGTCCACAATAAGACAATGGAGGCCATACCCCTTACTTGTCAGGACCTATGCAGTATATACTATGATCTTAACAAAAAATATTTTGGCGATAATATAGTTATAGATAGAGATATAGAGATGGAATGGGCACGTATACCTCATTTTTATTCTTCCTTCTATGTATATAAATATGCCATAGGATTTTCTGCAGCATCGGCACTTGCCAAGGCAATATTAGATAAAAAAGAAGGTGCTGTGGAGCGCTATATTGAATTTTTGTCCAGTGGAGGCTCTGATTACCCTGTGAATCAACTAGAAAAGGCAGGGGTGGATGTGTCCATACCCAAGCCAATAGACGAAGCTCTCAATGTATTTTCAAAATTAGTAGATGAACTTGACTCCCTCATCTAAAGCTATAACAAAAGCTGTATGCGGTTTACATCCGTCGTATACAGCTTTTTTCTTCTAAAGTTTTAAGTATTGTTTTTTTGATTTATTATTTTTCATATTTGTTGGCATGTCCCAATATACATTAATATATGACTTAAAAAATTTAGTTATATATGTTTGGAGGGAGAATGTATATGCTAGGGACACAGCGAAAGCTATTACAAGGACTTACAACACAAGAAGCTGAGGTGTTACTTAAAAAGCATGGATATAATGAGATTATAGAATCAAAGAGAACCTCTATATTGAAGATGTTTTTGGGTCAGTTTAAAGATTTTATAGTGTTAGTTCTCTTAGTTGCAACATCTATTTCGTTTTTTATTGGCGAAATTGCAGATGCAATCACTATAGGTATAATAATATTTATGAATGCGATATTGGGTTTTATACAGGAATATAGAACAGAAAAGTCCCTAGAGGCACTAAAACAACTATCTGCGCCTACTGCAAATGTCATAAGGGATAGGAAAGAGAGCAAAATATCGGCAAAGGAGATAGTCCCTAGAGATATATTATTACTTGAAGCAGGAGATAAGGTTCCAGCAGATTGCATTCTCTTAGAAGGCATAGGCGTTCAAGTAAATGAATCCATGTTAAGTGGCGAATCGATACCTGTCGAAAAGAGGATAATGGATAAGAAACTGTCAAGCACAAGAGAATATTCTCGCGAGAATACTTTGTATATGGGTACTACGGTGACCATGGGGAGGGCAAAGGCATTTGTAATAGGAACAGGAATGGATACTGAAATGGGCAGTATTGCCAGTTTAATGCAAGATGTAGAAAGAAAGTCCACACCTCTTCAAAAGAAGCTAGATCGGATAGGTAAAGAATTGGTGGGTATAAGCTTTATTGTATGCGTGTTTATTATAATTGCTGGTATATATCATGGTGAAATTATATATAATATGATTTTGGCAGGTATTTCCCTTGCAGTTGCTGCAATTCCTGAGGGACTACCTGCTATAGTAACAGTATCCCTAGCCATAGGTGTACAGAGAATGCTAAAACGAAATGCACTGATAAGAAAACTCACAGCTGTTGAAACGTTAGGTAGCACTAATATTATATGCACAGATAAGACTGGTACCCTAACTGAAAATAAGATGACGGTCACAAAAATATATATAGATGGGAAGACACTAGATGCTATGGACTGGACAGAAGATAAAGGGGCGCCCAAGCTAAATGAAGAGTTGGTAGCCCAAAGTAAAAGTAATTCTCTAGGTATGTTGCTTAAAATCGGCGCACTGTGCAATAATGCAAGACTTAGAGAAGGGAATCTATATGGCGACCCCACAGAAGTTGCCATAATAGAGGCGTCTATCAGAGGTGGTATATATGATGATAGTATCAATAGATATGAGAGGATATGTGAACTTCCCTTCGATTCAGAGCGAAAATGCATGAGCATAATATGTAAAGATACAAGGGGAAGGGGATATATGGTTTTTACCAAAGGTGCTCCTGACAGAATACTGCCCAAATGTACAAAACAGTTAAAAGACGGAGAAATTCTGTCCCTAGATACCATGGGCAAGAAGAATATTACTAGAATAAATGAAGATATGGCAGGAGATGCTCTTAGGGTGTTAGCTTTTGCATATAGACGGATGGAACATTTGCCATATAGTCCATCCACCGATAATATAGAACAAAATCTCATATTTGTTGGGCTTGAAGGTATGATAGATCCACCTAGGCCAGAGGTATATGATGCAATAAAAAGTTGTCATAGGGCTGGCATAGAACCGATTATGATAACTGGTGATCATAAAAATACGGCTGTCGCTATAGGCAAGGAGCTTAATATATTAAAAGATGGAGATGGAGTGCTTACAGGGGATGAAATTGACAAGATGGAAGATAGTGAACTTAAAGACAAAATAGCCGATGTCAAGGTATTTGCCCGGGTAAGTCCCAATCACAAACTCCGTATAGTTCGATCATACAAACAAATAGGGAATGTGGTTGCAATGACTGGTGATGGGGTAAATGATGCGCCGGCGCTAAAAGAGGCCGATATAGGTATTGCTATGGGAAAATCAGGTACAGATGTTGCTAAAGAGGCATCATCTATGATACTCCTTGATGATAACTTTTCGACTATTGTATCGGCAGTGGAAGAAGGTAGGATTATATACGATAATATTAGAAAATCCATAAGATATCTTCTCTCTTGTAACCTAGGAGAGATGGTTATGATGGCAATAGCTGCATTATTTGCCATGCCCTTACCTTTAGTACCTATACAGATCCTCTGGGTCAATTTAGTTACTGATGGCTTACCCGCCCTTTCATTGAGTGTAGATCCACCTGAGGACGACATAATGGCTCAACCACCCAGAAAGAGCGATGCAGGAATATTTGCAGAAGGTTTGGGTACACATATACTATTTTCTGGCGCCCTTATAGGGATGAGTGCAATAGCTGCTTTTGCCATTATATTAAATCTCACAGGAGATGTGGAGAGGGCAAGGACAACAGCTTTTAGTACAATGATACTTACAGAGCTCCTATATGCATTTGAAAGTCGTTCTGAGAGAAAAAATGTATTAGATATAGATTTTTTCAAAAATCCCTATCTAGTAATTGCCAATTTAGTATCTCTCGTATTGACTTTATTAGTTATATATATACCTACACTGTCTAAAATATTTAAGACATTTCCTCTAGAAGCCAATGATTGGATGATTGCCATTGGATTTTCATTTGTGGAGGCACTGATAAGCAGTCTAACCACTAACCCCAAGAGACAATTGGAAATTGAATATTAGTATGCAACCCTATAGTTATTAATTTTAATAAATGTGGAGTGTCTATATCGACATTTTAAAACTCTGTTAACCTTGATAAAAAGTATAGAATAGATTAATATAGTTTGTAAAGTTGTTGCTCATCATTTGATGGGCGTTTTTTCTAATTTTACTGAGTAGTTGAATTTGGAAAGGATGAAAATCGCATGTCCATAAGAGGTAATTTTTACGGATTATTGGGTCATTTGAACCACAGCAAAAAAAAGTACGGGAAGGCAGAAAAATATTATAGTAAAGCTACAAAAGCAGATATGACTAGGGGAACTTACAGACTGTCATATGGTGTGCTACTTTTGAATATGGGTGAATTTAATAAAGCCAAGGGTATATTCAGTGATGTGCTCACTGATTATTCACAACAAGACAAGACTAGGACCATGGCAAAGATGAATCTAGCTCTTGCCTATTGGAAGTTGGGAGAGCTAGATACTGGCATAGAGATGCTTATGGAACTTGACTCAAAAATTAAAAACTCTAAAATATATGGAGCATTGGGTTATATGCTCATAGAGAAGGGAGATCTAGATAGGGCTTTAAAATATAATCTTGAGGCATTAGATTATGATGATGAAGATCCTGTACTCTTAGACAATCTTGCTCAAACTTATTACGAGATGGGAGATCTAGAAAAGGCTAAGGAATACTTTTTAAAGGTAGAGGAGATAAATTCAGAGCAGGTGACAATGCTCTACCATTTAGCCTGTATCTACGAGAGGGAGGGTAATATAGAGCTTGCTCTTGATAAACTTTCTAAAGCTCTAGAGTGCCGTATAACACCTTTAAGTACTATATCTCGACAAGAGATCCAAGACAAGTTTGATGAATTAAAGACAGATTAATTGTTAGAATGGTGTCTATAACTTTAAAATCTAGCATGTTGGTATATCTTAAAAAATAATTGCTGTAATTAGCTTTAAATATTATCAATAGGGGAGTAATTGTGTTATGCAACACAGTTACTCCCCATATCTATTCATTGTGCCAAACACTTCCATGGACGATGGAAGGGCTATGGGTTATAATTTGGATGTATGCTTTTTAGATGACAATTATACAATATTTTGTGCTAAGGAGTGATATTATGTCTAAAAAGAAAATTGTATTTGTTGTTATTTGTGTATTGATTGCCTTAGCAGCTGTATATTATATCTATCATACAAGTTCGAATGGTGAAAATTATATTGCCTATGAGCAATTCTTGAAAGATATAGAAGATAATAGAGTATTTAAGGTGTTTTTATCTGATTCATATAGGATAAAGATACTATATAGAGATGGCAAAACATTTTTCACTGATAACCCAAGAAAAGATAGCTTTAAAGAAGAGCTTTTATTGCAAGGTATAATGGTAGATGAGGTAGATAACAGACTACAGCTGGCTAAGAGTTTAGGTAGTTTAGTAGTTCTCGTCATATTTTTATATATAATTCTATTTCGTGTGAAATCCCTTAACTATCAGATGCAAAAAGGAACCAAGAAGTTCTCAAATATAGATGGAAATAGGGTTGATGGAATAGATATACTATTTGACGATATTGCAGGGAATGAAGAGGCTAAAGAGAGTGTCAAGGAATTGGTCGACTTCATAAATAATCCTGACAAATATGTCAAATATGGTGCGAGGCTTCCAAGGGGTGTTATATTCTATGGTCCTCCGGGGACTGGGAAGACCCTTATGGCTAAAGCAGTGGCAGGCGAAGCAGGTGTACCGTTTTTTGCAATGTCAGGCTCAGACTTTGTCCAGCTCTATGTGGGAGTAGGTGCTAGTCGAATTAGAGAACTATTTAAAAAGGCTAGAGAAAAGGGTAAATGTGTCATATTTATAGACGAGATTGATGCCCTTGGCAAGAAGCGAGATAGCACCATGGATGGAGGAGGGAACGATGAAAGGGACCAGACACTAAATGCGCTCTTAACCGAGATGTCGGGTTTTAACGACAATGATGGTATAGTAGTAATTGCTGCCACTAACCGATTAGATATGTTGGATGATGCTCTATTGCGTCCTGGTAGATTTGACAGACATATAGAGATAGGTTTACCTGATAAAAAAGGTAGATATGAGATATTGAAACTTCATACTTTAAATAAACCAATATCTGACAATGTGGATCTATATGATATAGCGGAACAAACTGTCTATTTTAGTGGCGCCAAACTAGAGAATATGATGAACGAAGCGGCTATATGTGCAGCTAGAAGGGATAGTGGCGTCATAGATAAGCAAGATATTGATAAGGCTTTTTATACAGTTATAGCCGGAGCAGAAAAGAAGGATAGAAGTGGCATAAGCAGGCGCGATAGAGAGATTACCGCCTATCATGAAGGTGGACATGCCCTCATAACTAAGCTCATTGCTCCAGATAATAAGGTAACTAAAGTTACAATAATCCCTAGTACCAGAGGTGCAGGTGGATTTAGTGTGAATATATCTCCCGATAGAATGTATCATAGAAAGAAAGATTTAGAAGATAATATAAAGATAGCATTGGGAGGTAGAGCAGCAGAAGAATTAGTATTTGGCTACGAAAATATTACAACAGGTGCAACAAATGACTTAGAGAAGGCAACACAGATAATATTGAATATGGTCAAACGATTTGGAATGGATGATAATATTGGGCTTTTAAACTATGATATATTGCGACAAAGTGGTGTAGACGTGGGAACTAATTCTATAACTGATATCTGTAAGCAGAAATTGAAGGATATGTACGAGGAGACAAAGAATCTCTTAGCAAAGAATAGAACTATATTGGATGGAATTGCATATGCGCTAATGGACAGGGAAAGTATAGGAGAGAGTGAACTAAACGCTTTAATACAAGAATATTCTATCTGTGCGTAAAACTCTTAATATCATATAGAACATTTTATTGCCTTCTTCATATTATACTATAGGGATAATATGAAGGAGGCGATTTTATGTATGAATATTGGAATATGGCTACTGATGAGTATGGATATTTACCTACTTATATGCAAGAATTTACTCATCCCTTAAATTGTAACCAGTTCCACTCTCAGATTGTGGGAGCTGATTTTGAGATGGGTATTTTGTATCCAGATATATATTATAAAGTATATCCGTATGTCAGTCAGGTATGTGATAGGATGGATACTCCCTATACAGTATATCCATCAGAGGAACTATTGGAGACAATGGTCGATGAATGCTATGATATGTGTGTAGGAGATATACCCGAATTGGAGGAATATGCACAGATGGCCCTCAATGGTGAAGATGTAGAAGGACAACAGGTACGTAGAAGGAGACCATTATTGAGGGATCTCATTGCCATAATACTTTTGACTGAATTATTTAGAAGACGGCGACGAAGACGGATGTGGGGTAGCGATGAATATTATATGTAGTCCCTCCAAAACAGGCAGTGCACTGCCTGTTTTGTCTTGTAAATAAAAAATTGTTATGATATTATTATTGTTATAGGTATAAATACATATAGAATTTGGGGAGGCATTTATGAAATACGTATATGCTATTCTAACTGTTGTAGAAAATAATCCAATTATGCAGACATATGTGAGCGACCAACCTATGACAGGAAGGGAAGTACTCGATAAAGTTGTGCTGACCAATGAAGAAAAAAAACGATATAAAAACTGGGCTGACGAGGATCAGATATTAGAAGACATGAACAGATATCAATCTATAAAGGTTGAGATACAAGAAGTAGAAGTAAAGTGAGATCAAAAATCCTTTCGACGAAACTCGAAGGGATTTTTGATTTTTTTTATGATTTATGACAGTAATAGCAGTTTTTCGTGGAAGGATATTCCATAGACAGAGAGAATATAAGATATAACATTGTAATATTGGTCTATAGTATGGAAGGGTGATTAGATGTGTTGGATATAAGCAGTCGAAGGCAAGGGGATACTCTTATTGTAAATATTATAGGTGAGCTTGACCACCACACTGCAAAAATTGCGAGGGACAAGCTAGATATCATCTTAGATGATAGAAGTTTGAAAAATATGGTGGTTAACCTATCCCAATTAAATTTTATGGATAGTTCAGGTATTGGTGTATTTATAGGCAGATATAATAAACTCTCTAAGAGGAAGGGAAAGATAGGCGTATATGGTCTCAATACTCATATTAAAAAGATTTGGGAGATTTCAGGGCTCTATAAAATAATAGATATATATGAAAATCTAGAAGACTCTCTAGATGGCATATGGGAGGTATAGTGATGAATATTACAAATGAAATGAGGTTAGAGTTTTTGAGCAGATCTCAGAATGAGGCATTTGCCCGAGTAGTAGTTGCTGCTTTTGCTGCTCAATTAGATCCAACATTAGAGGAGATAGCGGATATAAAGACCGCTGTGTCGGAAGCAGTAACTAATGCTATAATTCATGCGTATGATCAGGCGCCAGGATATGTAGAGATAATAGGACAATTATTTGATGATGGGATTATAGTTCAGATAATAGATAGGGGTAAAGGTATTGGAGATATAAAAAAGGCTATGCAACCTCTATATACATCTAAACCAGAACTAGAGAGGTCAGGTATGGGATTTACTGTAATGGAGACATTCATGGATGAAATAGATGTAGTGTCTTCACTAGGGGAAGGGACTAGGGTTACTATGGTAAAATATATAACAAAGAATAATGAAACGGAGAAACTGTAATGAAGTCCATAAATTCAATAGAAGGACAAGATAGGGAACTCTTGACCCACGAAGAAACTTTAAAACTGATAGAGGAGGCCCAAAGTGGAGATAAATCTGCAGTAGAAGTACTTGTTCTCAAAAATATTGCATTGGTAAAGAGTATAGTTAAAAAATTTTTAAATAGAGGTTACGAATATGAGGATCTTTTGCAGATAGGGACCATAGGACTCATGAAGTCTATACAAAATTATGATCATAATTATAATGTAAGATTTTCAACATACGCTGTACCAATGATAATGGGAGAGATAAAACGATTTGTAAGAGATGATGGCATGATAAAGGTAAGTCGCTCACTTAAAGAGTTGGCCGGCAAAGCTATGTATGCAAAGGAAAGACTTAAGATCATACATAATAGAGAGCCTACTATTCAAGAGATTGCGCAAGAGATAGGTAGTACCCCTGAAGAGGTAATTCATGCATTAGAATCGGGAAGACCCATAGCTTCTATATACGATGTCATATACGAGGATGATGACAATCCTATTCTGATGATAGACAGAATTGCCAGTCAAGACAACTATGTATCCAATGTAATCGATAAAGTTACATTAAAGGAAGCATTAGATAAATTGGGGCAAAGGGAGAGGACGATAATAATAATGCGCTATTTTCAAGATAAAACCCAAAGTGATATTGCAAAAGTTCTTGGAATATCTCAAGTTCAAGTATCCAGAATTGAAAAAAAAGTTTTAGCCAAATTGAGAGAGATGTTGTAAAAAATCCTATAGATATGGGATTTTTTTTTGCATAAAAATTGATATGATTACAAAGAATAAGCACAGTTGACAGTTTTATAGAGAAGGAGGAAAAATATGCGGAAAATACTCAATAGATATGGTGCCCTCGTTCTTTTAATAGGGCTTATACTAATTATAACTATTACTACTATATGGATATATATAAACAAAGAGGCTAAACAGCAGGATAAATTTAGTGGTGCTAAATTTGTGCAAGTCCATATTACAAGAAACTGGAGTAAAAACAATGAATGGCAATGAGGAAGTATATTTTCAATTTAAGAGTAGTCCCCAAATAGACATTGGCAAACCTGTCTATTTAAAAGATATTGCCCATATAAGTTGTTCTGATGCTTTAAGATTCAATATAGAGAATATTCAGATATTACCTCAAATGTTCAATAAAAGTTATGCTGTCAAAGCGGTGGATATTACACAGCTAATAAGAGACAATATGGAGAATATAACTGTCAACCTATTGGGAAAGGAAAATGTGTTAATCGATCCCAAACTTAAGGAAAAACACAGTATAATGACTATCTTCACCATAGTTATGGCATCTTTACTACTTTTTATCGGTGCTGGTTTAGCAATAATGTATTTCCATGAAGATGTAAATATGCATGAAACACATAGAGATATATACGAGTTGGTGACAGGTACAAAGGAAAATCGTCCACTTATAATAAGTATTCCCTATTCCCTAGGATTGGGGTTGGGAATAGCTATATTTTTTGATGTATTTTCATTAGATAAAAAAAGGAGTAAACCAGGTCCTCTTGAGATAGAAGTCTATAAATATAACAAGGATATAGAGGATTATAAACTCTCTATATATGATGAAAAATGAAATATATAATTTGCATATTATTAGGTCTGTCAGGTGGTTTAGTAGTAGGTGGGGGATTGGTTGCTTTTTTTACCTTGTTGGGTGTAATCTCCAATATTCTCAAATTTACGAAAACTGAGATTTACCCTAAAGTAGGCGAATTATCAGTGTTGATAGGGGCATTAGTAGCTTCAGTTCTCTACTTGTTTGAAATAAAGTTGCATATAAATAGGTATTTTTTAGTCTTTTTAGGTCTATTAGCTGGTATCTTTATAGGTATAGTGGCATCGGCTCTAGCAGAGACTTTGGATGTAATGCCCGTTGTGGCAGATAGACTTAATATTATTAGATGGGTATATATTGGAGTTTTCGCCATAATGTTTGGAAAGGTGTTTTTTTCTATAATATATTGGTTGACACTAGGTTTTTCTCATTAAATATCTGTAAAAACGCGGGAGGAGTATATACATGGATGCCATAAAACAAAATCGGGATAGAGAATATCAAAAATATGTCTATGATAAGATGCCAAAGACGAATATGCTAAAAAATTGTATATTTGCTTTCTTAATAGGAGGTACTATATGTACTATAGGGCAGATTGTATTAAATATAGGTGAAAACTATTATAATCTAGATCAAAAAAGTGGGGCTACATTTACAACAATTATAATGATATTTTTAGGTGCCCTACTGACCGGTCTAGGTGTATATGACGATATAGGGAAAATAGGTGGTGCAGGCTCCATTGTTCCCATAACAGGTTTTTCTAACTCTATAGTATCACCGGCCATGGAGTTTAAGCGTGAGGGATATGTTTTAGGTGTAGGTGCAAAGATGTTTACAGTGGCTGGGCCTGTTTTAGTATATGGCATAGGGACTTCCGTTGTCATAGGATTTATATATTATTTCTTTATAAAATAGTTAATTGTAAGCTTAGGATAGGTAAAGCGAGGGATGTAAATGGAAAGTAAGAGGCTTGGTGGTCAGACAATCATACTCAATAATAGACCTAAGATAGTATCTAGGGCATCAATAGTTGGACAAAAAGAATCCCAGGGCCCATTAGGAGAATTTTTTGATATTGTAATGCCTGACAATCTCTGGGGGGAAGACAGTTGGGAAAAGACAGAGTGTAGAATGCTCAAAGAAGTATGTGAAAAAGCTATACAGAGTGCAAATAAAAAAAATACCGATATAAATTACCTATTTGCAGGCGATCTTTTAAATCAGATAATGACAGCTAATTTTACAGCACGGACACTAGGTATACCATTCTTTGGCTTGTTTGGCGCCTGTTCCACTATGACAGAGTCATTGTCATTAGGTGCTGTAATGGTAGATGGAGGGTATGCAGATAATGTCCTATGTGCAACCTCTAGTCATTTTTGTACAGCTGAGAGACAATTTCGCTATCCTTTAGAGCAGGGTACGCAAAGTCCCCCGACAGGACAGTGGACTGTTACAGGAGCAGGAGCTGTGGTTGTATCAAATGAGGGAGACGGACCTTTTATTACTCATGTAACTACAGGAAAAGTTATTGACTATGGGATAAAAGATGTCAATAATATGGGGGCTACAATGGCACCTGCAGCCGCAGAAACTATAAAAGCTCATTTCCAGGATACGGGACGAATGCCTCAGGATTACGATCTCATAGTAACGGGAGACCTAGGTAAGGTTGGGAAAGAGTTGGTAGTTGAGCTACTTGCTAAGGAAGGATACGATATAGCGAGTAGATATATAGATTGTGGATGTGAGATCTATAGTGAAGATCAAAATGTACAATCGGGGGGGAGTGGATGTGGTTGTTCGGCAGTTGTCTTTTCAGGTTTTATATTGAAAAAAGTTGAAGATAATGAGCTAAATCGTATCTTAATAGGTTCTACAGGGGCGCTTCTAAGTACAACTAGTACTCAGCAAGGTGAGAGTATACCTGGAATTATGCATTTAGTGGCAATAGAGAAAGAGGAGGGATGACTTTGGAATATATAAGAGCCTTTGTAGTGGGAGGGCTAATATGTGTTGTGGGACAAGTATTAATAGATAAGACGAATCTCTCTCCTGCACGTATATTGGTAATATTCGTTACATCAGGGGTAATTTTAGGAGCACTGGGAATCTATGAGCCACTTGTTCGGTTTGCTGGTGCTGGCGCAACTATCCCCCTTCCAGGGTTTGGTAATACACTTGCAAAAGGAGTCATGGAGGCAGTCAAAGAAGAAGGCGTTCTAGGTATATTTACAGGAGGTGTGAGGGCAGCAGCAGGCGGAATAACAGCAGCAGTTTTTTTTGGATACATTATAGCCCTTGTATTCGATCCAAAGACAAAGAGATAGGGATTATCCCTATCTCTTAAGAGGTCGCTCATTTTATTCTGTTTAGGCTACTTTTTTATTGCTTTGGTATATCGATGATAGTATCGTATTGTATTCATCAGTATTTAGTCATACTTTATATTCTTACTACTATTCATAATCATTATTGTCATCACTGTCATCATTATCGTCACCATCATCGCCATCATCAGGTTCTTTAGTATCGCCATTTTCATCAGGTGGTATTGCTGGTGTAGAATTTTCTATTCTATTGATAATAGAATTAACTGTCCTACTCAGCTCATCCATGGCATTTTTTATGTCATTGGGCTGTACAACCTGTTCATCATCTTCATCTAGTACCTTTGATTGCTCTAAAAGCTTTTCTAGCTTTGTCAAGTTAGTCTCTATTTGTTTTACCTCATCAGGTGTCATCTTTTTTTTAAAATCAGGTTCTTCTAAGAATTTTTTGACTTTATCTATTAGCTCCTGAGCTTGCTGTCTCAATACATCTTTCTCATTTTCTTGTTCTTTCCATTCCTTGGTGTGTATTTGACAGAAGTAATCTGCGTGTTCTGGATTATTATAATCAAGCTCATCTGGCCCAAGAAAATTCTTTAGAGCTCCAGGTAAGTATTTCTGTAGTTCAGCATCGGGTAATAACCGATAAGGAGAATTTTCTGGTAAAGCTACTACTGACTTAGTAGTTAACTCTGATTCCGGACAATAGGGTGTTGGATATTTACCAGAAGCCTCACACAAAGTCACCTTCCTGTGTATATTACAAGTTTCTGTAGGTACCGCATCCTTGGGGAAATATTCGGTTACTAAACCATGGCCTCCTGAATCATGGGCACATAGATCACCATTGGGCAATAGACCTGATACACCACAAACAGTAACCTTTACAATATCGTCAGGTACACTTTCATAAAAAGGTACACTATCTAGTTCTTCATGGATCGGTTCCATAAGTGCCTTCCACAATGGAGCGGCATATGCTCCACCTGTAGAGCCTCTGACAAAGGAAGGTTGGAAATCATCATGTCCTATCCAAACTGTTCCGGTATAATAGGGCGTAAATCCAGCAAAATATACTCCTCTAAAGTCCGAGTTTGTCCCTGTCTTACCTGCTATGGGCATAGAATTATTAAAACGAGCTCTGCCAGCAGTACCATTTTTTACGACATCTTCCATCCAGTCAGTTAATATAAAGGCGGTACTCTCCTTAAAGACAGATCTGTTTATCTGATTGGATGTATTTAATATTTCGTTGCCATTCTTATCTTCAACTTTGGTAAAAGAAACTGGTTCTTGGTATACACCTTTATTTGCTATTGTGGCAAAAGCGGCGGTGATTTCGACCATGTTATTGCCATGTGTTCCTAATGCCAAAGCGGCTGGCGTAGGAGAGCCATCAGTGTACCCTGGTATATCTTCTTCATTTATTCCAAGTTCTATAAGTTTATTTGCCGAATATTGGGGACCAACTCTATCGGCAACAATTCTTGCCGATACCACGTTCAAAGAACGGCGGATACCTGTTCTCACATCGGTAGGTCCCGTATACCCTCCACCTTCATAGTTTTGAGGATACCCATTTTTGCTCTGCCACCCTTCGATAGGGGCTTTTATATTTTCAAATATAATACCACCAGGGTAGCCAGCCTCTATAAAAGGAGCATACACTGCTAGTGGCTTTATAGATGAACCAAGTGGTAACTTAGACATAAACGCCCTATTGAGTTGGCGCTGTTGTGTAGGTGGTTGTTTACCTCCTACAACCCCTCTTAGTTCGCCTGTACTTTGATCTATTATAACCGCAGCCACTTGAGGTTGAGATATACCTTGGGAACTCACACCATATTTATCGGGATTGACAAGCTGAGGCAAGTTCTCATAATTATATATGACATTTTCCATATGTTCTTGAATATCAGGATCTACGGTTGTATATATTTTCAATCCTCCACCATATATAAGTTGTTCGGCTTTATTACGTCCTTCATCGCCTTTCCAATCTTTTTGCTCCATTATCTTATCCCTGACATCATATATTACATATTCTATAAAATAGGGCATGGGATACATTTGTCTAGATTGGGATTTTTCTATTATATGAACCTGGTTTTTTTCAGATTCAAGATTATTTTCATCAAACTTTGCTTCTTCATATTCATCTTTTGATATATAATCATTTTCATACATAGCCCTAAGCACAATATTAGTTCGCTTGTATGTCCATTCGGGAGTGCCCCTGCCACCATTTGAGATAGGTAGAAGGTTTCTCCTAGGATCAAATTTCGAAGGGTTTTGTGTAGCGCCAGCTAATATAGCACATTCCCTTAAAGTCAATTCATCTAGTTCTTTTCCAAAATAATCTTTTGCAGCTACTTTAACACCATAATTTGAGCCTCCCAGATGAATAGTATTTAGATATGCCTCCAATATTTGGTTTTTATCATACTTTTTTTCTAGTTGTGTTGCTAAGTACATCTCCTGTATCTTTCGCTTATATGTTCGCTCTGGTGAGAGAATACTATTTTTTATAAGCTGTTGGGTTATAGTACTTGCCCCCTGTACAGAATCATTTTTAAGATTGTTTATGAAGGCTCCCATCATCCTTCTATAATCAATCCCCTTATGAGAATAGAATCTGATATCTTCCACAGCGATGAAAGCATCTTGTAGTGTTTTGGGTATTTCTTCAATAGGTGCCCAAATTCTGTTCTCAAACCCAAAGTATTCTGTTATTAGATTTCCATCTTTATCGTATATAAATGAAGTTTCACTTTGATCCTCAATCTTAGCAATATCCAGTTCAGGGGTAGAATCTAGATAAGCTTTACCGATCCCGAGCACTGCCCCAAATGCTGCAAAGCCCACTATAAAAATGAGTAAGACAAACATTTTTAATGTGGTTACAAATACTTCTAAGGCAAAATTAGATTGTTTTTTCTTGCCTTTAAAGCGCCGGGACTGAGTTCTTTTGTTTTTTACATCTATATCGGTATTACCATTTATCTGGTTTTTATTTTCTGACAAGTCCATTTCTAACCTCCAAATGAATTTTTGTTACATCATATTATAACACAATATTATAATTTGTAGAACTAAATATAACATTAAGATTATATTACTATTCTATAAAGCTGTTGGACGGTAAAGAATATTTACATTTTATCATAGAATATAGTAAAGGTTTTAACTTCTGTTTGATAAAATTATATATTTATACTAGGAAGTGATTTAATTGTCTCACAAACATTTTAATCGAGCTATATGTATTATACTCATACTATTTATTTTTCTCATATGTTTTGCGTTTATTGAAAAGGGAATAAAACCTACTGTTATTGCAATGTCTGAAGCAAAGGTTCAGTATATGGCAACCATAGCAATGAATAATGCGGTGAAGGATGTACTAAGTTCTGATATAAAGTACACAGATCTTATAAATATATTGACCGATAACAATGGCAATATTACCATGATACAAGCCAATACTGTTAAGATGAATAGCCTTGCAACTGAAGCTTCGAGTAATACACTAGATGAAATAGCGAGAATGGGAGAGCAGGGGATTGAAATCCCCTTTGGTTCTATATTCAATAGTCGTATACTAGCAGGTATGGGGCCTAACATTAAAATAAAAATTATTCCGGTGGGTTCAGTGTCAAACGAGTTTGCTACTGAGTTTGAAAATGCAGGGATAAACCAGACCAGGCATAAAATCTATCTCAATATGCGAGTTCAAGTGCGAGTAGTTGTCCCATTAGGTAGTGATTTAGTTACAGTATCCACAAAGATTCCCATAAGTGAAAGTATAATTGTAGGTGAAGTGCCAGATTACTATATAAATGTAGAAGATAAGGATAAGGTGTTAGATCTTATTCCACGTTAGGAGAAGGTACATTTTCTAAAACCTTATAGCCTTTTAATGACATATGTTTGACTTACCTACAGATCTACCCTTTTAATGCCATATGTTAGTGTTTACATACAATATGGGATATGATATTATTAGATGGTAAATACGAACTATAGAGGAGGTTTATATAGATATGGCAGGTCATTCTAAATGGGCAAATATAAAACGTAAAAAAGCTAAGACAGATGCCCAACGAGGAAAAATTTTTACAAAACTAGGGAGAGAGCTCTCTGTTGCCGTAAAAGAAGGGGGAAGTGATCCTGAACTCAATCCCCGTTTAAAAGATGCAATTGCTAAGGCAAAGGATGCAAACATGCCTAATGATAATATAGAGCGATGTATAAAAAAGGCCTCTGGAGAACTTGGATCGGTCACATATGAGGAGATAGTTTATGAAGGGTATGGTCCAAATGGTGTTGCTATAATAGTAGAAGTGTTGACTGATAATCGGAATCGTACAGCAGGTGAAATGAGGCACCTTTTTGACCGAAGTGGCGGGAGTCTTGGAGCAACGGGGTGTGTCTCTTGGATGTTTGATAGGAAGGGAGTCATCGTAATAGAAAAGACAAAAGAAATTGATGAAGATACTCTCATAATGTATGCTCTAGATGCAGGTGCTGACGATATAAAAGATGAAGGTGAGGTTTTTGAAGTGATAACCGAGCCAATGAATTTCTCTGAGACAAGGGAGTATCTGGAGAAAAACGGTTTTAAGTTTGTATCAGCAGACGTTGAGATGTTACCTCAAAATTATGTAAAGCTAAACGAAGAAGAGTCAAATAAAATATTGACACTAGTGGAGCAATTAGAGGATAATGATGATGTACAAAATGTATACCATAATCTTGATTTTGAAGGATTGAACTTAGAGTAAATATATGAAGTTTGAATTTTACGTATGAAAACTATGTTATAATATATATGCAATGCAATAGATATGAGCAGTAATGATTGTAGTATTTATAGAAGGGGGCATATTATATGAAGGTCCTAAAGCGTGATGGTAGATATCAAGAGTATGATCTAGATAAAATAAAGCTATCTATTGAGAGGGCTTCTGACGAAGCAAGACAACCTTTTACCCTATCCGACATTGAAATGCTGGGTAAAGACATACACAGTACAATACTAAATATAGAAACAGATACTATTAAATCAGTGGATATTCACAATATAGTATATAATCAATTAAAGAATGCCGGCTTTGATAAAGTTGCAAGATGCTATAGGGATTATGCAAAGGATGATTGTTCACAATCAAAATAATAGGAGGAGATAATGTGTCTAAAAAAGCCATAGCTAAAAGTATAAGCATACTTACGCTTGTCCCTGTGGTTGCTGCAGCAATTGTTACGTGGCTCTTCATATACACGCGAGAAAGTTTTGTAAGTATATGGTGGTATTTATACTCAATATTATTTCTGACGGTAATTCCCATACTGGCATATCCACTAAAATACCTAATCCCACCTATAAAGCGTCAAGGGAGGAAAGGCGAAAGAAAATTGGCTTTTATAATGAGTGTCATAGGCTATGTATTGGGAACTGTTCTTTGCTTTGTATTGAAAAGCCCATTTATAGTACGAAAAATATTTTTAGCTTATCTATTTTCAGGCTTAGTTCTTTCCTTTATCAATAAAGTGATAAAGCTAAAAGCGAGTGGACATGCTTGCGGGGTATCGGGACCATTGACTCTTCTAGTATACTTTATCGGTTGGCAAACTATTTGGACTATATTAATACTTCCTATAGTATATTGGTCAAGGAAACAATTGGGTAGGCACACAGCGAGCGAATTAGCTGTAGGGACATTAGTTGGTATTTTTTCTACTGTATTTGCATTGATTATACCCTAATTGCAATTATATGTATATATAAAACAAATATGGAAACACTATAATTCAAAGTGCAAACGGAGGGATTATAGTGTTTACTTTTTTAAAAAGAAAAAGGAGATTAATACTTTTACTTGTGCTGACAATACTGTTACCCACAATGATAATTTCGTATAGTTATGTAAAAAACATATCATTAAAAGAATATATAGGGGATAAGAGAAATATACAAAAGAGAGATAATAATAGTAGTATAGCTGAGATAAAAGAGGTATCCCCATTAGTAAACAATGAAATGCAAATTTTTACATCTGAAGATACCGTTATAACAAAAAGATATATATATAGTCTATGTAATCATATTCAATCATTAGAGGAAGACATAACCTATAACGATATCGGACTTAGCAGACAAGAATTTTCTGATAAATATTTAAACTGGGATATAAAGATATTTAATGCCAAAAATATTGTCATGGAAAGTACTTTAGAGGGATATTGCCCAAATCACTATATATTGCAAGAGTTAGACGGATATATTGTCATATATCAACCGAGTTTAGATGGGAGTTTAAATATTGTTAAAAAGACGGATATACCGTTTGAATACTTATCACAAGAATTAAAAGAACAGCTTAGCTCGGGGCTAGTAATAGAAACATTGGAGGAAATAGAGCAAATTATAGAGGACATGGAGAGTTAATATCATAGAAATAGAATATGATATTAATTGCCATTGAATAATAGATACTGGTTGTCAATATTCTAGCAAAATGGATAAAAATATTATATACTGTAATAAAAGGGGGGATTGGAGAATGGATGAAATTTTAAAGCAAGCCCATCAGGCGAAAGAAGCTAGTTATAGTCTTTCGAATCTATCCTGTGATATAAAAAATAATGCCCTACTGATTATGGCAGAAGCACTTGTAGATAGTACTACATACATCGTTGAACAAAATCAATTGGATGTAGATAATGCACAAAAAAACGGCAAATCGAAAGCTTTTTTGGACAGGTTAAAGTTAGATGAAGGACGAATAAAAGCAATGGCAGAGGGTCTTAAGAGTATAGCACAATTACCTGATCCAATTGGGGAGACAATTGCAATGTGGAGGCGTCCTAATGGCCTAGAGATAGGACAAAGACGTGTTCCACTAGGTGTTATCGGTATCATTTATGAAGCACGACCCAATGTAACTGCTGATGCAGTTGGTCTATGTCTAAAAACTGGCAATGCGGTCATATTACGAGGTGGTTCTGATGCTATTCATTCCAATGGAGCAATCGTAGATGTGTTATCCAAAGTAGCGTATGATGTTGGAATCCCTAAAGGCTCCTTTTCCTTAGTTAAAGATACCAGGCGAGAGAGCGTTGAGTATTTGATGAAATTAAACGGGTTAATAGATGTACTCATACCTAGGGGGGGAGTAGGACTTATTGAAAATGTCATTCAAAATGCAACAATACCTGTTATCGAAACAGGTATTGGTAATTGTCATATATATGTAGATAGCGACAGTGAACAGGACATGGCAAAAGATATAGTTATAAATGCTAAGATACAACGACCCGGTGTGTGTAATGCAGTAGAGACACTTTTAGTCGATGAGAAGATAGCCCAACAATTCATACCTGAGATTGTCTCAGCTTTAACTGAAACGGGAGTAGAGATAAGAGGTTGTGAGAAGACAAGAAATATAGTCGATTGTGTTCCTGCAAAAGATGACGATTGGTATAAAGAGTATTTAGATTACATACTTGCAATAAAAATTGTAGATGGTATAGATGAGGCCATATCTCATATTAATATTTATGGTTCTGGACATTCCGAGGCTATTGTTACTTCTAACTACTTTAAAGCTAAAAAATTTCTAAATGAAGTTGATGCAGCAGCTGTGTATGTAAATGCCTCGACAAGATTTACGGATGGTTTTGAATATGGATTTGGTGCAGAGATAGGTATAAGTACACAAAAATTACATGCAAGAGGACCCATGGGATTAAATGCTCTTACAACTATAAAATATGTCATCAACGGTAATGGACAGATCAGGAGCTAGAATCAGGTAGCCGAGGCTACCTGATTCTAGCGTATTCAATTCTATAAACATGATAATATATTACAATTTAAAATTATTACTTTTAATTTAAGACAGCCTTTCAAAATTGTTAGGACAGTCATTCGTACTGTTATCCCACTTTTCCAAGCATATTGATATCAAGTTCTTTGTATCTAAGTATTTTACAAGAAATAAAAGATTGAAAATTCAGATATATTGACATAACAATGAAAAAAGCATAATATTACTATGAGATTTAAATATTTAGTACATGGTGGTGTGTCAATGTTAGTATTAGGTATAGATCCGGGACTTGCAATTCTTGGTTATGGTATTGTTGAAAGAGAATATAGCATGTTATGCCCAATAGATTATGGTACAGTGAATACTCCTGCTCATATGGATACGTCCCAAAGACTTGTTAGGATATTTGATGGTGTATGTGAAATAATGGAGCACTTTCGTCCCGATGCAGTGGCGATAGAAGAACTTTTTTTTAATAAAAATGTAAAGACAGCTATATCTATAGGTCAAGCTAGAGGTGTTGCTATAGTAGCTGCAGCGAAATATGGTGTGCCAATATATGAATACACACCACTACAAGTTAAACAAGCAGTAGTAGGATATGGTAGAGCAGAGAAAATACAAGTCCAAAATATGGTGAAAATGCTTTTGGGCTTAAATGAAATACCGAAACCTGATGATGCAGCTGATGCTTTGGGCATAGCTATATGTCATATTAACAATATAGATATGTATAGAAAATTAAAATATCGATAGGAGTTAATGTATGTTTGCATATTTAAACGGTATATTGGAAGAAATTGAAGAAGATAGGATAGTTTTAGATGTAAATGGAGTAGGGTACATGGTAACTGTACCGATAAGTGTGGTAGATAAATTACCTTCTATAGGTAGCAATGCAAAACTGTATACCTACCTTGTAGTTAGAGAGGATACTCAAGAATTATATGGCTTTATTGATAGACGTCAGAAGGCAATGTTTGAAAAGCTAATCACAGTATCTGGTATTGGTCCTAGAGGTGCACTAGCCGTATTATCAGTACTTGATACTGATGAAGTTGTAAGAGGAATCCTGTCTGAGGATATAATTGCTCTCACTAAGGCACCAGGGATAGGGAAGAAAACTGCCCAAAGGATTATATTAGAATTGAAAGATAAAATGGATACTTTTATTCTTACCAGTGATATAGATGATGCATCACCTATTGTGCCTGAGAGGAAAGATAGACTAGATGAAGTGTCAGATGCACTTATAGCATTAGGATATACACAAAATGAGATAAAAAGTGCATTAGCTAGTATTAAGGATATAGATGGGGATACCTCCACCCTAATCAAGGCTGCACTGAAAAATTTAGATTTATAAATGTATTGGAAGGTGAATTTTATTGCCAGAAGAAAATGAGAGAATAGTATCTTCTACTATGATAGAAAATGATGAGCATTGTGAATATAATTTGAGGCCAAGAACTTTTGATGAATATATAGGGCAAGAAAAAGTCAAACGGAAATTGAATATTTTTATAAGTGCAGCAAAGGAGCGAGATGAGGCACTTGATCATGTCTTATTATATGGTCCTCCTGGGCTTGGTAAGACGACGCTTGCCAATATAATAGCTAATGAACTCGGTGTTGGTTTAAGGGTCACATCTGGTCCTGCAATTGAGCGAACAGGAGATTTGGCTGCAATTCTTACAAACTTAGGTGAAGGAGATGTACTGTTTATAGACGAGATACATCGCATTAATGCAAGTATTGAAGAGGTACTATATCCTGCCATGGAAGATTTCGCACTAGATATAATAATTGGTAAGGGACCTAGTGCCAGATCTATACGCTTAGATCTGCCTCACTTTACTCTCATTGGGGCCACGACTAAAGCTGGTATGCTTACATCACCACTGAGAGATAGATTTGGTATAATTGACAGATTAGAACTATATACTAAAGATGAATTGAAAGAAATAATAAATCGTTCAGCTAATATACTAAATGTAGAAATTAGCAATGAGGGCGCAGCAGAGATAGCAGCGAGGTCTCGTGGAACACCTAGAGTGGCCAATAGACTTCTTAAGCGCGTGAGGGATTATGCCCAAGTAGTAGCACAGAGTAGAATTGATGAACATGTTGCAAGAGATGCACTTGAAATGTTAGAAGTAGATGAGATGGGATTAGACAATATCGACAGAAAAGTTATACTTACGATTATTGAAAAATTTGGTGGCGGACCAGTAGGGCTAGATACAATTGCTGCTTCTACAGGCGAGGAGAGTTCAACTATAGAAGATGTATATGAACCGTATCTATTACAGATAGGCTATATGGCTCGAACCCCTAGGGGGAGAATTGTAACCCCACTTGCATATAAGCATTTTGGTCTTCCATATGAAGAATAGAATTTGAGGTGGAACAATATTGAAATTAACAGATTTCTACTATGAATTGCCGCAAGAGCTTATAGCACAGCACCCACTCAAGGACAGGGTACAATCTAGACTCTTAGTATATAATAGAGAAAATCAAAATATAGAACATAGGAATTTTCACGACATTGTAAAGTATCTAAAGTCAGGAGATTGTCTTGTAATAAATAATACAAAGGTAATACCGGCTCGTCTTTTAGGCCATAGAGAAGACACAGGTGGGAAAATGGAATTTTTGCTGGTAAATAGAAAGAGAGAAGACATATGGGAAGTTATGGTGAATCCAGGTAGACGGGCCACAAAGGGTAAAAGATTTATATTTGGAGATGGTCTTCTTATAGGAGAAGTTTTGGATATAACTAAAGAAGGAACGCGAATTGTTAGATTTGAATATGATGGTATATTTGAAGAGATTCTAGATACATTGGGAATAATGCCTTTGCCCCCATACATACATGAGAAACTGGAAGATAGAGACAGGTATCAAACTGTGTATGCAAAGCATAATGGTTCTGTAGCTGCTCCTACCGCAGGACTTCATTTTACTAAAGAATTACTCAATGAAATAAAACATTGTGGGGTTAATATAGTAAACATTACACTCCACGTGGGGATGGGTACTTTCAGACCAGTTAAGACAGAAAATATAGAAGAACATAATATGCACTCAGAGACCTATTATATATCTAAAGATGCTGCAGAAACCATAAATATGATTAGAGAAAAAGGTGGACGAATAATAGCAGTAGGTACTACATCCTGTAGGGCACTAGAAACCATAGCCGATAGCTCCGGAAAGATACGTTCCGGTTATGGCGAAACGGACATTTTCATATATCCAGGTTATGAATTTAAAGTAGTTGATGCCCTAATTACAAATTTCCATCTTCCTCAATCGACCCTTCTCATGTTAGTCAGTGCATTTGCAGGTAGAGAAGAAATATTAAAAGTATATGATGAAGCGATAGAGAAACGATATCGTTTTTTTAGTTTTGGGGATGCAATGTTCATTCAATAGGGATAAAACTTCTATAATAGATGAAAGGATGGCAATGATGGATTTTGAATTCGAAGTTATAAAAGAATGCAGTAGGACAGGTGCTAGAGTTGGGAAGTTTCACACTCCCCATGGTTCATTTGATACACCTATATTTATGCCTGTAGGAACGCAAGCTACTGTAAAAGCTATGACTCCAAGGGCTCTCAAAGAGATTGAAACTCAGATAATTTTGGGCAATACCTACCATCTATATATGAGACCGGGTCACGAGATTATAAGAGAAGCAGGAGGACTTCACTCTTTTATGAATTGGGATAAGCCAATACTTACTGATAGCGGTGGTTTTCAGGTATTTAGTTTAAATGAGCTACGGACTATAGAAGAAGAGGGTGTATATTTTAGCTCCCATCTAGATGGCTCTAAGCATTTTATAGGTCCAGAGGAGTCGATGGCGATACAAAATGCTCTAGGTGCAGACATAATCATGGCTTTTGATGTATGTTCTCCATATCCCTATTCCTTTGAACAGACACAAAACGACATGGAGCGAACACATAGATGGGCGAAAAGATGTAAAAAAACTCATGCAAGGAAAGATCAAGCCCTATTTGGAATAGTGCAAGGTGGTATGTACAAAGAGCTACGTAAAATTAGTGCAAAAGAATTGCTAAACATAGATTTCCCAGGGTATGGAATAGGAGGGTTAAGTGTAGGAGAACCTAAACCCATGATGTACGAAATTTTGGACTTTTTAATGCCTATTATGCCCAAAGATAAACCGCGATACCTAATGGGGGTTGGCTCTCCTGATTGTCTAATAGAAGGAGTATTAAGGGGGGTTGATATGTTCGACTGTGTGCATCCTACTCGTATAGCAAGAAATGGTACTGCAATGACAAGTACTGGTAGAATAGTTGTAAGAAATGCAACCTATGAAAGAGATTTTACTCCTCTAGATAGTGAATGTGATTGCTATACTTGCCAGAATTTTACTAAAGCCTATTTGAGGCATTTAGTAAAATCAGGAGAAATTTTAGCAGCGATTCTCCTTAGCATGCATAATTTGAGATTTCTGATAAAACTCATGAAAGATATTCGAAGTGCCATAATGGAAGATAGGTTATTATCTTTCACTGATGACTTTAAAAGAAAATATGGTTATAAATAAAAGACTTATATGTTTTCTATTGCATATTTTAGCATATAAGGGTATAATCCTAATATGGAAGGAGGGTTTGTATGCAAAACGGAGAAACAGTACAAGGTGCACAAGATCAACAAATTAGCACTGGGGCAGTCATTATGCAGCTTCTTATGCCTATTGTGCTTCTAATTGTGATGATGTATTTTTTCATAATAAGGCCTCAAAAGAAGCGGGAAAAGGAAATGCAAGAGATGTTATCCTCAATTACAAATGGAGATAATATCACCACTATAGGTGGTATCTGTGGTAAAGTAGTGGGTATCAGGGATGACATATTGACAATCGAAGTAGGTAGAGATAAAGTCAATCTTGTAATAGAACGTTGGGCAGTAAGGGATGTAGACAAACCAATATCTGCTGACTAAAAACAAAAGCCTGTTACCACAGGCTTTTTTCATTTTAGATGGTATCATAAACACTCTAAACTATGCATAATCTAAAATAAGATGAGTATTGTGAGGAGTGGAAATTATGAGGCTAAATACAAAGAAGCTGGATAATACTAAGGGAGATAGTTTGATAAAAACTCTTATGACCATCATCAAATCATCTATAACGGCGGTAATTATTACATTTTTATTTTTCATTATATTTGCCATAGTTATGAAGATTGGAAACCTAGATGAGAAAATCATCTCGCCAATAAATCAGGTTATACGGATAATTAGCATAGCATTGGGAGGTTCTATTGCTGCAAGAGCAAGTAGTTCGAGAGGATGGTTGATAGGAGCTATTACAGGCATAATATATATGCTGTGGGCTTTTGCAATAAGCACTCTTTTCGGTCATACGATGGATTTTAACAGAATTGTCATATCAGATATTACCATGAGTTTTATTGTAGGAGCCATAGGAGGTATAATTGGTATAAACCTCAAATAAAGGGAAGTAGCTTTTTTATCTAAAAATTATATGCTATAATATTATATGAATTAAATTACTTAAGGAGGAACAAATTTATGAAACATATAAAGATATTACATAAGGGTAATTTAAAAGAAACATTGGCTAAAGGTGGTTGTGGCGAATGTCAAGCATCTTGCCAATCAGCTTGTAAAACTTCTTGTACTGTGGCAAATCAAAGCTGCGAAAAGTAATATACCTATATAATATATGGTAATATAGCAGTAGCTTAGCTACTGCTATATTAATTATATTTTCATGAGTGGAGGAAGAGTATGATACACAAATTTGAATTAGGCGGCATAAAATTGGTATTGGATGTAAATAGTGGTGCCGTGCACATTATAGACGATATGGTATGGGATATTCTAGAATACGGTCCTAATTTCGATAGGAAACTTATATACAGAGAGCTTGGTGATAAATATACAAAAGATGACCTAGATGAGACATTAGAAGAAATAAAAATGCTTATAGATGAAAATATGCTCTATAGTAAATGGGATACGGATATTCATTTGTATAAAGAAGAACCTGTCATTAAAGCTATGTGCCTTCATATAGCCCATGACTGTAATCTTAGATGCTCTTATTGTTTTGCATCTACAGGAGATTTTAAAGGTGGTAGAAGTCTTTTAGATTTAAATACTGGGAAAAATGCCCTTGATTTTTTGGTAAGAAACTCAGGCAATAGAAAGAATCTTGAAGTGGATTTTTTTGGTGGAGAACCTCTTATGAATCTGCATGTTGTAAAAGAGCTTGTTAGGTATGGGCGGTCTTTGGAGGAAAAAAATAATAAAAAATTTAAATTTACTATAACCACTAATGGTGTACTTTTGGATAGGAATATTATAGACTATATAAATGATGAATTTGTGAATGTAGTTATAAGTCTAGATGGTCGCCCTGAGATTCACAATAGAATGCGAAAAACTGTAAATGGTAAGGGGAGTTATGATATAATATTAGAGAATGCTAAATCTCTAGTAGAGGGGCGAAAACAGAAAGATTATTATGTTCGTGGAACATTCACGAGGGAAAATTTGGACTTTTATAAAGATGTGCTTCATTTGGCGGACTGTGGATTTGAACAGATATCAATAGAACCAGTAGTTGCTTCTGAAAAAGAGGATTATAGCATAAGGGAAGAAGATCTCCCACAAATATTCAAAAGTTATGAAATTTTAGCTAGTGAATATATAAAAAGGCGTAGAGAGGGAAAATGGTTTAATTTTTTCCATTTCTATATCGATTTAACTCAGGGTCCATGTCTAGCTAAGAGGCTCATAGGCTGTGGAGCAGGGAATGAATATATAGCTGTAACACCACAAGGCGATATATATCCATGTCATCAATTTGTAGGACAAACTGAATTTAAAATGGGAAATGTAAATAATGACCAGTTCGATTATAGTATGCAAAAAAGGTTTGGAGCCAACAATTTGCTAACTAAAGAGGCATGTCAGAATTGCTGGGCGAAATTTTACTGTACCGGAGGCTGTGCTGCTAATTCTTATAATTTTACAGGCACATTGGATGAACCTTATCATATAGGATGTGAAATGGAAAAGAAACGAATAGAGTGCGCCCTTATGATAAAGGCAGTAGAGAGCATGGAATCCGCATATTGACTGTTATAGTATGAAGTACTATAATTACATAGTAAGTAATTTGCAAGGGGGAGAAAACACTATGAAGAGAAAAAATGCAATTAGCCTTATTATAATAATATTGGTAATTGCTGCTGTAGGATATGTAGTATTCAATGGACTTAATATAGGTTTATATACCATAGAGCCGACCACAAAAAACATAAATCAAGGTCTCGATCTCAGAGGGGGGTTATATGTAACCTACGAAGCTAAAGTAGAGGCCAATGATCCCGATAAGGATAGTAAGATAGAAGGCGCAATGAGGGTTATGCGAAACCGGCTGGATAAGGAAAATCAAAATGAAGCAGTGATAGTAAGGCAAGGGAGTAAATGGATAAGGGTAGAAATACCTGGTGTTAAAGATCCAAGAGAACTTGCCAATATACTATCTCAACCAGCAGAACTAAAGTTTATCGATCCTGAAGACAATGTAATAATAGAAGGTAAAGATGTAAAAACTGCTCAGCCTGCATTTGATGGGGTAAGTACTCCTGTTGTTCAGTTTGAGCTCAATAAAGAAGGGGCCGATAAATTTGCAGAAGCTACCCAAAACAATATTGGGAAAATCATAAAAATAGAACTTGATGGAAAGGTTATATCTGCACCTAAAGTCCAAACTGCAATAACAGGGGGAAGTGGACAGATAACAGGTATGCCAGATATAGAGGAGGCTACAAAACTTGCCAATCTAATCGAAAGTGGTGCCCTCCCTGTACCACTAGAACAGCTTGAGATTAGAACTATAGGAGCGACACTGGGGTCGAATGCACTTCAAAAGAGTATAAAAGCTGGAATAATAGGTATCTCGGTTGTCCTTCTTTTTATGCTTGTATATTATCGTCTTCCTGGGTTAGTAGCCGATCTGGCACTTATAGTTTATATTTTACTATTACTTATAGTATTAGCTACTACTAAGGTTACGCTAACATTACCAGGAATAGCCGGTATAATTCTCTCAGTCGGTATGGCAGTAGATGCCAACGTCATAATTTTTGAAAGAATACGAGAAGAGAGAGATGCAGGAAAGACGTTAAAAGCTTCTGTTGAATCTGGCTTTAATAAGGCATTCAGTGCAATATTTGACTCAAACATCACAACTTTGATAGCTGGATTTGCACTATGGAAGTTTGGGACAGGTCCTATACAAGGTTTTGCCAAAACCCTTGTAATAGGAGTTATATTGAGTATGTTTACTGCTATAACTTTTACTAAACAGCTCATGAAGTTATTGGTAGGACTCAATATTCAAAATGAAAAGCTATATGGTCAGAGATAGGGAGGGACAAATGTGGATATTAATTTTGTTAAGATATTTAGATATACTGCAATCATTTCAATTATTATAATAATTGCAGGTATTATAGCCATAGGTGTCAATGGTATAAACTATGGTATAGACTTTGCAGGTGGTGCCATAATATACGTAAATATAGGACAAGAATACAACATAGATGATGTAAGGGAAATAATATCTAAAAGTGGCGCACAAGCAGAAGCTTCATATGCAGGTGAAAAGAATCAAGATGTGGTCATTCGGATGAAATTGGAAGAAAACCACAAAGAACTTGAAGAAACTATTATATCAGACTTACAAGAGAAATATGATATTACAACTGAGCAAGTTAATATTGATATGGTAGGGCCTGCTGTTGGAAAGGAACTTACGCTAAATGCTATCAAAGCTATTGCAATATCGTGGGGCCTTATACTCATCTATATATGGATTAGATTTGAGTTAAAATCAGGGGTTGTAGCGATAATTGCACTTATACATGATATTCTCATTATGTTTTCCTTTGTAATTCTTTTTGGTATGCAAGTAAATAGTTCATTTGTTGCAGCTATATTGACGATAATAGGTTATTCTATAAATGATACAATAGTGATATTTGATAGGATAAGGGAAAATATGAAGCGATATGGAAGACAATTATCACGTAGAGATATAGTCAACAAGAGCATAAATGCTACTCTATCAAGGACACTAAATACTTCTTTAACGACTTTATTCACCATAACAGCTGTATATATATTAGGAGTGGATTCAATTAAGGAGTTTTCACTTCCAATAATAATAGGTATTTTAGCAGGAACATATTCATCCCTCTTTATTGCAGGGCCATTATGGACCATGTGGACAGAGGGGGAGCAAACTGCATTATCAAAATAAATTTCACAGATACCATAGGAGTTTCTAGTTGGACCTCCTATGGTGCTAATTTTTTCAATCTGGTACAGATACAATAAAGCACTAATCTTATATTATTCAATAGGAGCAGGATATTTTAATGGCCTTATATAGGTGTGTGAAAGATACAGATAGCTATGATAAACACATGATACGTATACTATCTGAAGAACTCAATATAACAGATATTGCAGCTAGACTTTTGCTCAATAAAGGTATAATGGATATTGAGACGGCTCATACTTTTCTCTATCCAAATCTCAAACATTTAAAGAATCCATATGAATTACTTGATATGGACAAGGCAGTGGAGAGGCTGAATTTAGCAATACAAAATAAAGAAAAGATAACTATATACGGAGATTATGATGTGGATGGAGTGACTGCATCTGCAATTTTGTATATATATCTAAAAGATATGGGAGTAGACGTCAATGTCTATATCCCCCATAGATTTGAGGAAGGTTATGGATTGAATGAAAATGCAATAAGAGAGATCCATAGTGATGGTACAGTTCTTCTTATAACTGTAGATTGCGGTATTACCTCGTTTGATGAACTAGAACTTGCTAAAAAATTAGGCATGGATGCCATAGTTACAGATCACCATAATTTAGAGATGGGCTTACCGCCTGCTACTGCGGTTATAAATCCAAAACGAAATGGGAATAATAAACAATCCCAATTGGCAGGAGTAGGAGTGGCCGCTAAACTGATACACGCATTGGAAGGAAGTGAAGCTCTAAAAAATTTTTTGGATCTAATAGCTATAGGTACTATTGCAGATATGGTGCCTCTATTAGACGATAATCGGATTTTCGCAGCTAATGGAATAAGAGCCATAAATAAATCGCCTAGGATAGGAATAAAAGCACTAGCCGATGTATGTGGTTTGGATTATAGTAATATAAAATCTTATAATATAGCATTTGATATTGCACCAAGGTTAAATGCTGCTGGAAGAATGGATACTGCCATGTGTGCATTTGAACTTCTAATAAGCGATAATTACCAAGAGGCTCTAAAATTGGCAACTAAGCTAGACATAGAAAACAAAAGAAGACAACAGCATGAGGCGAAAATAATAAAAGAGGCTAATGAACGCTTACAATTTTGTCTTGATAGCAGGGACAGGATAATAGTTTTAGATAGTGAGGATTGGCATCCTGGTATAATAGGTATTGCGGCTTCCAAATTAGTAAATATATACAATAGACCTACTATTCTTTTGACCAACATCAAGGATGAACTATATACAGGTTCTGCACGAAGTATAGAGGGATTTGATATATATAAGGCAATCTCTACTACTGATCATATCCTTGAAAAGTTTGGAGGTCATAAGCAAGCAGCAGGCCTTACAGTAAAAAAAGATAATATACCCGAGTTAATACAAAACTTAAGTGTATATGGTAGCAAAAATCTTCATAGTGATATGCTTCTACCTCAATATAAATATGACTTAGAATTAAACAATGAAGATATCTCCTTCGATCTATATAATGATTTAGAAAAATTTGAACCTTTTGGACTGGCAAACCCTATGCCTACATTTTTGCTAGAGGATGCACATATAGATAACTTTAAGTTAGTAGGTAAAGATAAGCGACATGTTCAACTTGCAATCGATTTAGATGGACGGCTGTGGGAAGGTATATGGTTTAACGGGGGTGGAGCTAAGGACAATCTGTCTACTAATCCCCATACCAATATGATTGTAAATTTAAATAAAAATGAATGGAATGGATTTACTAAACTACAACTAAAGGTAAAGAGTTTAGAAATTCAAGCAGACAGGGAAGAATATGTAGATAACTTGTTAAGATATTTTTATTCAAAGTTCTTCGATGATTTTTATAATGAATTCCTGTATAATAAAAGTTATAAATCCAATCTATATTCTGATACTAATGTAAACATATCAGGTTATGTAGATAGGGAAGAAATGTACAATCGATTAAAAGAATCCTATAGTGGCAATTTGATATTGCTCAATGAGAGACAAATAGCTAAAAAACTAATTATGTCTCTTCTAGATAGAAAACTGATGGGACATGTTGAATTGGGATATGGTGATTTAGTTCAACAAAATGGTAGAGGGATAAATGGAGTTGTAATGATCCCAAACATATCTCAGGATAGGTTAAACGAATACGAGAATTTATTTGTAATGGAAGAAGATATATTCATTACGAAATTTAGGCTAAAGGAATTTAAGAACAAAGTATGGGTAGTAAGAAAAAACAACGATATTGAGCCAATACGTGATTTCATACTTACACGAGATGACTTTATCTATGTCTATAGATGGCTCCAATATATAACTGATTGGCAATATGTTTGGCAAGATATGTTTACTATGCTCAATGAATTTAATAAAACTATGAAAAGTTCCTTAAACTATTTTCAATTTTGTATTATACTTGAAGTTTTTTCAGAATTGAGTTTTATTAGTTACCAAATAGATAATGGCCACGTGAGAGTTTTATTCAATACCGAGCCAGAAACCAGAAATCTCAATGAAAGTTCGTTTTATCGATATTATAGTGATTGGCTATCGGATATGAATATTAAAAATAATTCTCAGTAAATGAAGGAGGAATAGTGATGGATTTAAAACAAACTATAAGGGAGATCCCTGATTTTCCTAAGGAAGGTGTTAGCTTCAAGGATATTACTACTCTCTTGAAGGACAAAGAGGCATATAATTATGCCATAGATACTCTTGTTGCCCACTGTGAAGAAAGAAATGTAGATCTAATAGTAGGACCAGAAGCTAGGGGTTTTGTAATAGGTGCACCTTTGGCCTATGGACTAGATGTAGGTTTTGTACCAGTAAGGAAACCAGGTAAATTGCCGGGAACCACTGTTACATATGAATATGAGCTAGAATATGGCACAGATGCGCTAGAGATCCACAAAGACGCAATAGAGCCAGGACAAAGAATTATAATAGCTGATGACCTTTTAGCCACCGGCGGTACAGCTTTAGCTACTGCAAAATTAGTAGAAAAGCTTGGTGGTACTATTGTAGGCTTTGTATTCATAATAGAATTAGAATATCTCAAAGGACGAGATGTATTATCAGAGTATGAAGTTTTTGCTCCTGTAAAGTATTGAGAGCTTAAGTGGTTGGTATATACTATATGCCAACCATTTAATTATAGGCGAGAAGAGCATTGTAACTATTAGTTATAATATACAATAGAAAGGATGTGAGCCATGTTAGAGAAGTTGGTAGATCGTGCAAAGCAGATATATAACGACGAGAGCATAGAGAAAATTGTAAAGGCGTATCATCTTGCAGAAAATGCCCACCGAACTCAAAAGAGATCCTCCGGCGAACCTTTTATCATCCATCCTGTACAGGTGGCTCATATTCTTATGGATCTTGGCCTTGATGCAGATACAGTTGCTGCTGGATTGCTCCACGATGTGATAGAAGATACTGATGTGGAATTAGATCACATAAGAAAAGAGTTTGGCGACGAAATTGCCATGTTGGTAGATGGTGTAACTAAACTAGGAAGAATAGAATTTAAGACCAAAGAAGAAAGGCAGGCAGAAAGTCTACGCAAAATGCTCCTTGCAATGGCCAAGGATATCAGAGTTATTATAATAAAATTGGCAGATAGGCTTCATAACTTGAGAACTCTTGAATATGTAGATGAAGTTAAACAACGAGAAAAGGCATATGAGACCTTAGAAATATATGCCCCCTTAGCCCACAGATTAGGTATATACAGAATAAAATGGGAATTAGAAGATACATCCCTCAGGTATATCGATCCCAAAGGTTATTATGATCTTGTGGAGAAAGTGGCTACAAAGAGGCAAGAACGGGAGGCCTATATTGGACAGGTTATAAGTGTATTGGAAAATAAATTACATGATATGAACATCGAATCGAATATTGAAGGTAGGCCAAAACATTTTTACAGTATATATAAAAAGATGTACATGCAACATAAAGATTTCGATCAAATATATGACCTTTTAGGTATAAGAGTTATAGTAAATAGTGTGAAGGATTGCTATGCAGTTTTGGGTATTGTTCACACCTTATGGAAACCTATTCCAGGGCGATTCAAAGACTATATTGCTATGCCAAAACCGAATATGTATCAATCTCTTCATACGACTGTAATAGGGTTGGAAGGACAGATATTTGAAATACAGATACGAACATGGGAGATGCATAGAACCGCTGAATACGGAATTGCAGCTCATTGGAAATATAAAGAGGGGAAAAAAGCCGATACAGAATTGGATAACAAACTAGCATGGTTGAGAGAAATACTAGAATGGCAGAGCGATTTGAAAGATGCGACTGAATTTATGGAAACTTTGAAGATTGATCTCTTTACCGATGAGGTGTTTGTATTTACTCCTAAAGGTGATGTAATTGATCTTCCTAAAGGAGCAATACCTTTAGATTTTGCATACACAATACACAGTGATATAGGTAATAAATGTACTGGTGCAAAGATCAATGGTAAACTCACCCCCCTTGACTACCAACTACAGACAGGGGACATAGTAGAGATAGTGACTTCTCCTAATAGTCATGGTCCAAGTAGAGATTGGTTAAAACTTGTCAAAACAAATCGAGCAAAAAACAAGATAAAGCAATGGTTTAAAAAAGAAGGACGCGACGAAAATATAGTTAAAGGCAAAGAAATGTTGGAGAAAGAGGCAAAAAGGCAAGGCTATGTATTTTCTAATTTAGCTAGAAATGAATGGTTGGAACCTATATCCAGAAAATATGGATATCACAGTATAGATGACGTATATGCCGCAGTTGGCTATGGTGGTATGACTATTAATCAAGTACTTACAAGGCTTATAGAAGAATATAAAAAAACCATAAATACATCAAGTCCTGGAACTGTTGTAAAAGATGTAAAACGGGCAAGGCGTCAAAGACCTGAGGATACAGGAGTCATCGTTAAAGGAGTAGATAACATAAAGGTACGGTTTGCAAGATGTTGTAACCCTGTTCCAGGTGATAAAATAATAGGTTATATAACAAGAGGACGAGGTGTATCTGTACACAGAACTGATTGTACCAATGTAACTGATTCTTCTGTAGAGGAGTATAGACTTATAGAGGTAGAATGGGTTGAAGCCAATAGGGCCTCTTATTTTGCTGAGATACAAATAATCGCAGAGGATAGACATTCTCTGCTTGCAGATATTTCAGTTGCCATTGCAGAGATGAATTTAAATGTTACAGCTATAAATGCACGAACTACAAAAAACAAACAGGTAATAATAAACTTGGTGTTAGAGATAAACAATAGAAAGCAATTAGATGGAGTTATGAAACAGTTTAAAAAACTAGATGGTATTATTGATATATATAGGGTGAATGCCTGAAAGGATTGATGTCTTATGAGAGCCGTAATACAGAGGGTAGAGAAGGCAAGAGTTAGTGTAGATAACAAGAACATAAATGAGATAGATAGAGGTGTTTTAGTATTTCTTGGTGTGGGTTGCGATGATATAGATGAAGATCTCAATTATCTAATAAAAAAAATTGTTAATCTACGTATATTTGAAGATGAGGAAGGCAAGATGAACTTGTCTTTGAGGGATATCGGAGGAGATATGTTGGTAGTATCGCAATTTACTCTATATGGTGACTGTAGAAAGGGTAGAAGGCCAAGTTTTATAGAAGCTGCCCCGCCAGATATGGCAAATAAATACTACGAAAGTTTCATAGAAGGTGTTGCTGCCAGGGGTATAAATGTCAAAGGTGGTATATTTCAGGCTCATATGAAAGTTGAACTTATAAACGATGGACCAGTGACCATTCTTTTAGACAGTAAAAAAGAGTTTTAAAATCAGAGGTGAAATTTTATGAATATTGTCCCCATAATTGTAGGTGATTTAGGAACTAATTGCTATATACTATACGATTCTAAAAAACAAGGTATTATTATTGATCCAGGAGCTCATTCGGAGTTAATTTTGAATAAAATATATGAACAAAATTTAACAATTGAGAAAATAATTCTAACACACGGACATTTCGATCATATAGGTGGTATAGATTTAATAAAAGCGAAAACAGGAGCAAACATAGCCATACACAGATATGATGAAGAAATGCTTAAAGATAGTAATAAAAATCTATCTCGCATTATGGGAGCTGATTATAGTTTAAAGACAGGGGCAGATATACTTCTTGAAGATGGAGATACGATACAATTTGGTGGTAAAACATTATATGTAATTCATACCCCGGGTCATAGTAAAGGTGGGATATGCCTTGTCGATGAAGGTAACGCAATATTCACTGGTGATACTCTATTTAAGCACTCTATAGGCAGAACTGACTTTTACGGTGGAGACTATAATATATTGATAAGCTCCATCAATGAAAAGATAATGTCTTTTGACGATGCTTTGATAGTATATCCCGGACATGGTCCTATAACTACTATAGGGGATGAACGCCACATGAATCCCTATATCAATTAAATGGTTAAGAATATTTTTATCAGAAAGGATTTGAATTATGATAGATCTATATGTAGACATTGCAAGTTTTGCCCATGAAGTAGATGAACTTATACGAGCATTTATGCCAGAGGAAAAAGTGAATATATTAAAACATAAAGATGATGCATCATTATGCAATCTACGTATAGACGTGGTACACCAGCTAAGAGATGATATGATCTATATCTATTCTAAGCTTACAAAAGATGGCCAAAAAATAGATGAGTCAAATGAAATTATTGAAATAGACAATATGCAAGAGGAGAAGGTTATTGCTAGAAGGCAGCTCAAAAATGCCTTTAAACGATGTGCATATGAGACAATATCAAATTTTACAGACAGAGAGTTGGAATGGGGAATACTTACAGGAATAAGACCGACTAAAATTGCCAACGAAATGCTAGATTACAATATGAGGGAAAACCAAATACTTTCCATACTTAAAAAGAAGTATTTTATTTCCCCGTCTAAAGCTCATCTGCTTATGGAGACGGTATCTCATCAGAGAACTATACTATCTCAAAATCATAATAAAAAGATCTCCATCTATATAAATATACCGTTTTGTACTACAAAATGTCTATACTGTTCATTTCCATCCGCTATTATAGAAGGAGATTCGAAAATTTTAGACAGTTATATAGATGTTCTCATATATGAGATAAAAGTAGTAATGGATGCTATTCTAAAACATGGATATACTGTACAAACCTTGTATATTGGAGGTGGAACTCCCACAGCATTGTCTCCCATCCAGTTAGAACGGCTATTAGAATCATTAGAAATTCTTATTCCCTCCGAAGTAGAAGAATATACTGTTGAAGGGGGAAGACCAGATACCTTAAGCAATGAGAAACTTTCTATTTTAAAGAGGTATGGGGTAACCCGAATTAGTATCAATCCCCAAACTATGAATGAAGAAACTCTAGTAAAAATAGGTAGAGAGCATACACCATATGAAATCATAGAATGTTATAATAATGCCCGTAGTATGAGATTTAATTCTATAAATATGGATGTGATAGTAGGCCTACCTGGTGAAGGGTTGGACCATATAGAAAGGACTATGAAAGAATTATATAAGTTGTCTCCTGAAAATTTAACCATCCACACATTGGCTATAAAGAGAGGTTCACCTCTTAGAGACAGGGTAAACAAGTATGAATTTGTAGATGGGAATATGGTAGAGGGTATGTTAGATATATGCAAACAGTGGACCAAAAATATGAATATGTCTCCTTATTATCTCTACAGGCAGAAATATATGTTAGGGAATTTAGAAAATATAGGTTACGCAAAGCCTGGGAAAGAATGCGTATATAATGTACAGATGATGGAGGAGAAGCAAACTGTATGGGCCTTTGGAGCAGGGGGAATAAGTAAAGTCTTCTATGAAGAGCAAAACAGGATAGAACGAGTACCAAATGTAAAGAATTATATGCAATATATAGATCGTATAGATGAGATGATAGATAGAAAGATGCAATTGCTATAGGAAATAATAATGGTCAAAGATATAAATTGATTATTGCAGATAGCTAAATTGACAGATTTATCTATAAAATTACTCAAGTCTTCAGTTTTAAGGTTGACAACGAGTATAAAAATTATTATTATTTAATATGATAATAAAAAACTATGATGAAGAGAGTATCTAGATGAGGTTACTAGAGAAAGTGCATATTTGCTGGAAATGCACTTTATCCATATTCTAGGGAATGACACTTCAGAGTTGGCCTGTTGAAAAACAGTAGATAGGCTCGCCACTTAGCGTTATAAGTTAGAGTAGGGAGATTTGTTCTCCAAAAAGGGTGGCACCGCGAGTGGATAGCTTCTCGTCCCTTGATATTGGGATTGGGGAGCTTTTATATTATAAATAGAGGAGGATATACATGCTTACAAGAGCGCCAAAAGGCACAAAAGATATACTGCCAGATCAATCATATATATGGCAATATATTGAAGATAATATACGTGATATAACAGGAACATATGGCTACAAGGAGATAAGAACTCCCATATTTGAACATACTGAACTATTTGAAAGAGGAGTAGGTGATACTACAGACATAGTACAAAAAGAGATGTATACTTTTTTAGACAAAGGGGACAGAAGTATTACACTAAAGCCAGAAGGTACAGCAGGTGTAGCTAGAGCTTTTATAGAACACAGTCTCTATGCCCAATCCCAACCTACAAAATTATACTATGTAACACCTGTCTTTCGCTATGAGGCTCCTCAATCAGGAAGGCTTAGACAACACCATCAATTTGGCGTAGAAGTCTTTGGGGCTAAAGAACCCTCCATTGATGCTGAGATAATCGGATTAGCCATGTCTCTATTCAATAGGCTCGGTATCAAAGAACTCTCTATAAATATAAGCAGTATTGGGTGCCCCAAATGTCGTCCTAAATATCAAAAGGCACTAAAAATTTATTTGGAGGATAGATATGATAAGTTGTGTACTACCTGTCAAGAGAGGTATGAACGAAATCCACTTAGAATATTAGATTGTAAAGAAGAGTCATGTCAAAGACTCTTAAGCGATGTGCCAATGATATTAGATTATCTATGTGAAGAATGTAATGATCACTTTGAATCTTTAAAACAATATTTACAGAATATGGGACTTGAATATGAAATAAACCCAATGATAGTCAGAGGTTTAGACTATTATACCAAAACTGTATTTGAAATAATTGCAAATGAAGGTAAGTTCAAAGGAACTGTGTGTGGCGGGGGAAGATACGATGGATTAGTAGAGGAATGTGGTGGTCCTGCTACTTCAGGTGTTGGATTTGGCATGGGTCTTGATAGACTGATTATGGTAATGGAAGGACAAAAAATAGATATACCAAGTAATAAAAAATTAGACGTTTATGTTGCTACCATAGGAGAAGCAGCTAAGTTCAAAGCTATGGAGTTAATAACAGAGTTCCGAAACAACCACATAGCTGCAGATATGGATCATGTTGGCAGAAGCCTAAAGTCTCAGTTTAAGTATAGTGATAAATTAGATGTGCCATGGGTCTGCATAATAGGTGATAATGAACTTAAAGAAAACATAGTTAAATTGAGGGATATGGAGACAGGAAAAGAAGTCGGTGTGTCCTTTGATAACTTAATAAATACAATTGCTAAAAAAACAGATAAAATTTAGGGAGGCATTAAAATTATGGAACAATCGTTAAAGAATTTCAAGCGAACACATATGTGTGGTCATTTAGACCAAAAAGATATAAATGAACATGTCACCGTAATGGGGTGGATACAGAGGAGAAGAGATCTTGGAGGGCTTATATTCATAGATCTTAGGGATAGGGCAGGTATAGTACAAGTTGTATTTGATGCTAAAAAATGCGGGAAATACTTTGATGAAGCTGAAAAACTTAGAAATGAATATGTTGTAGCAATCAAGGGACAAGTAGTTAAAAGAGCACCAGAGACTGTAAATCCCAAGATATCTACTGGATATATTGAAATAGTGGCAATGGAACTTATTATATTGTCTACTTCTAAAACACCTCCATTTATGATTGAAGATGAGACTAAGGTATCGGAAGCTATCCGCTTAAAATATAGATATTTGGACTTGCGAAGACCTAAAATGCAACAGAATTTGATATTGCGTCATAATGTGTGTAGGTGGATAAGAGAATTTTTAAATAATGAAGATTTTTTGGAGATAGAAACACCTATGCTAACTAGAAGTACTCCTGAGGGAGCAAGGGACTATCTAGTACCTAGTAGGGTACATCCTGGTTCTTTCTATGCATTACCCCAGTCTCCTCAGCTCTTTAAGCAATTGCTTATGCTATCTGGCTATGACAGATACTATCAAATTACCCGCTGTTTTAGAGACGAGGATCTAAGGGCAGATAGACAGCCTGAGTTTACTCAAGTAGATATTGAGATGTCTTTTGTGGATATGGACAATGTCATGGATGTAAACGAAAGGATGATTGCAGAGATATTCAAAAGAGCTCTTGATGTGAATATCAAACTTCCTTTGCCTCAAATTTCATACGAAGAAGCAATGAATCGCTATGGTAGCGACAAGCCTGATACGCGCTTTGGATTAGAACTCAAAGATGTGAGTGATATAGTAAAAGATTCTGATTTTAGAGTGTTTACAGGAGCTATAGAACGTGGTGGTAGTGTACGGGCAATAAATGCAAATGGTTGTGGAGCAAAGTTTTCAAGACGCGAGATAGATGGACTAGTAGATTATGTCAAAGAATATGGTGCGAAAGGATTGGCCTGGATTGTTGTAGAAGAAACTGAGCTCAAATCTCCAATTGTTAAATTCTTTGATGATGAAATCTTAGACAAACTCTTGGAACGATTGGAGGCAAAACCTGGAGATTTATTATTATTTGTAGCAGATAAGAATGAAGTTGTATTTCATGCGTTAGGCGAGTTGAGGTTAGAGCTTGGAAGAAGATTGAAATTATTAGATGATTCTACGTATAATCTTCTCTGGGTCACTGAATTTCCTCTCTTTGAATATAGTGAAGATGAAAAGCGCTATGTGGCAAAGCACCATCCATTTACCGCGCCTATGGATGAAGATCTCAAGTACCTTGAGAACAAACCAGAAAAGGTTCGCTCTAAAGCCTATGACATGGTATTAAATGGTGTAGAAATAGGGGGAGGGAGTATCCGAATACATGATTCAAAACTACAGGAAAGAATGCTTAAAGCACTGGGATTTACTAAAGAACAATCATGGGAGCGATTTGGGTTTTTACTCCAGGCATTCCAATATGGTGCTCCGCCCCATGGTGGAATAGCATATGGATTAGATCGACTTGTAATGCTACTTGCCGGCGAAGCTTCCATAAGAGAAGTCATAGCTTTCCCTAAAGTTCAAAATGCTTCTGATCTGATGACAGAAGCTCCCTCACCGGTAGATTCAAAGCAACTAAAAGAACTCAATATAGACATAGATATATAATATATGTTTAAGTTAATCATAATTGGTTAAATATAATTATAATAGGTGGCTCTTAAATGAATAAGATTTTTTGTAGAACAGAGATGTTAATAGGTAGTAAGGGGATGGAAATTCTATCTCAAAGTAAAGTGGCGATCTTCGGAGTTGGTGGTGTAGGCAGTTATGTTGCAGAAGCTCTGGCAAGATCGGGTATAGGCCATATTGTACTCATAGACAAAGATATCATAGATGAAACCAATATAAATAGGCAAATTCATGCAAATATCCATACTATAGGTATAGCAAAAGTTATTGCTATGAAGGAGCGAATACTTTGTATAAATCCATGCGCAAAGGTAGATACTTACGAGATGGAGTATAATAGCCAGAATTCAGAACAACTTGTGGATGAGGATTATGACTATGTAATAGATGCGATAGACACTATATCAGCGAAGATAGATCTAGCCATTAAATGTAGACAAATGGATATCCCCATAATTTCAAGTATGGGCGCCGGCAACAAAATGGATCCAACAGCTTTCAAAGTAGTAGATATTTTCGAAACCCATACAGACCCTATTGCTCGCATAATGCGTCATACACTTAGAAAATATAATGTAGATGCCCTTAAAGTAGTGTGGTCAGATGAGCCGCCTATTAAACAAGGTTCAAAAAACCATAAGGCTCCAGCGAGCATAGCATTTGTCCCCTCTGTAGTTGGTTTAATCATGGCAGGGCAAGTTATTAAAGAACTAATAAATTGGGGAGATTAATATAATATGAGAGAGTATGGTACAGTCTTAGAACGCGACAATGACAATGTAATAATTGGTATAGAACGAAGTTCAGCGTGCAGTAGATGTGGAGCATGTGAATTGGGTTCTGCCCATTCTCAAATGAAACTCAGTCTAAAAAATACAATAAATGCTAAACCGGGAGATATTGTAGAACTCCAACTACCAGCTTCACAATTTTTACGTGCGTCAATCATATTGTATATTATTCCCCTCTTAGCGCTAATACTTGGGGTAGTTATAGGATATGGTATTGGGACATATCTAAAAGTGAATAGTGAAATTATTGGAGCTATTTGTGGCATCCTATTGACATTGGTTGTATATCTATTCATAAAAAAGATGGAGCCTAAATTTAAAAAGGATACTAAACTGAATCCTAAAATAATAGGTATCTATTCTGGTGAGAAAGGAGAACATAGAAATGACAAATAATAAGATAATAAACTTAAATAATGATAACTTTAATGAAGAGGTATTAGAATCTGATATTCCTGTTTTAGTAGATTTTTGGGCAGCATGGTGTGGTCCATGTAGAATGATTGCTCCAATCCTAGAACAACTTGCAGATGAATATGACGAAAAAGTAAAGATTGCTAAAGTCAATGTAGATGAACAGACAGAATTAGCTTCACAATATGGTGTCATGAGTATACCTACACTGTTCTTATTCAAGGACGGAGAAGTAGTTAAGCAAACTATAGGTGTAAGGCCTAAAGGTGAACTTGAATCCATGCTTGACGAAGTATTATCTTAAAAGTAAAAATGATTTTATAGAAGATATAGCGAATAGTTAGCTTTTTAAAGTTTTCTATTCGCTATATCTTTATAATTGAGCAAGAAGTCATAAAGTCTCAAAGATAACTTGTAATTTTTTAGATTTTCCTTATAATTAGATTTGGAGATACTTTTTTTAGTTATGGATAATAACGACTATCTAAATATTCAAGCTATCAAGTTAATTCTAACGTCTTTCAAATTGACCATTTATAGCATCACTTGGAAAGGGGAAATGATATGATCGATATAAAAGAAATACATAAGACAGATCCACAAATAGCAGATGCCATCGAAAGTGAACTTATGAGGCAACGTAATAAAATTGAATTGATTGCTTCGGAGAACTTTGTCAGTCCGGCGGTAATGGCAGCAATGGGTACACATTTGACCAATAAATACGCAGAGGGATATCCAAATAAGAGATATTATGGTGGATGTGAATATGTGGATATAGTAGAGAGTCTAGCTATAGATAGAGCAAAGAAGATATTTGGTGCTGAACATGCTAATGTTCAACCCCATTCAGGAGCTCAAGCAAATACTGCAGTTTACTTTGCTATGCTACAGCCAGGGGATACCATAATGGGTATGAACCTATCTCACGGGGGACATTTGACCCACGGTAGCCCTGTCAATATATCGGGGAAATACTTCAATATAGTTCCATATGGGGTTAGGAAGGATACAGACTATATAGACTTTGACGAAGTAAGACGTTTGGCATTAGAGCACAGACCTCGCATGATAGTAGCTGGTGCTAGCGCCTATCCACGTATTATAGATTTTAAAAAGTTTAGAGATATTGCCGATGAGGTAGGGGCTTATCTGATGGTAGATATGGCTCATATAGCAGGTTTAGTAGCAGCAGGTCTTCACCCAAATCCAGTACCATATTCTGATTTTGTCACTACTACCACACATAAGACTCTTAGAGGTCCTAGAGGTGGTATGATCCTATGTAAAGGCGAACATGCAAAAGCCATCGATAAGGCAATTTTCCCCGGTACTCAAGGTGGGCCACTTATGCATATAATTGCAGCAAAAGCCGTATGCTTTAAAGAAGCCAGCTCAGATGACTTTAAAAAATATCAGGAGCAGATTATTAAAAATGCAAAAGCTCTTGCAAGTGCTCTTAATGATAAGGAGTTTAAGTTAGTATCAGGGGGTACTGATAATCATCTTATGCTAATTGATCTGAGGAATAAAAATTTAACTGGAAAAGAAGCCGAAACTATACTAGATGAGGTAGGTATAACAGTCAATAAGAATACCATTCCCTATGACCCTCAAAGTCCATTTGTAACTAGTGGTATACGTATAGGAACCCCGGCTATTACAACTCGGGGCATGAAGGAGGAAGATATGGAAAGAATAAGTGAGGCTATATTCTTAACTCTCACTGATGTGAATAAAAATAAATTAAAAATTGAACAAATAGTGCAGGAATTATGCGAAGAATATCCTCTTTATAAAGATTTGGTTATAGATTAAACAGTAAACGGTAACTTATTTAGGAGACAATACATATTTAGGAGACAATACATAGTGAAGTGTTTTTGTCTCCTTTTTAGAAAGGGGTATGAAAAAATAATGGATAAAACTACTCCCCTAGCCACTAGAATGAGGCCTACTAGACTGAGTGAGTTTGTGGGACAAGAACATATAGTGGGAGAGGGGAAATTGCTCAATAGACTTATAATAGCAGATAGATTGACATCAATGGTGTTCTATGGACCACCAGGTACGGGGAAAACTACATTAGCGCGTATTATAGCAAAAGAGACAGACTATCCCTTCAAACAACTAAACGCCGTTTCTGCAGGTGTAAAAGAAATAAGAAAGATAGCCTCTGAGGCTCAAAACCCTATATTTACCCCTAAAGGAAGGGTAGTGCTATTCTTTGATGAGATACATAGGCTAAATAAAGGGCAGCAAGATGTATTGCTGCCCTATGTAGAAGATGGAAGCATTATACTCATTGGTGCTACCACTGAGAATCCATATTTTGAACTAAATAGGGCGCTATTATCTCGAGCAAATATATTTAAATTTGAACCACTCTCTCAAAATGATATACTGCATATCATAGAGAGTTGCCTTATCGACAGAGATAGGGGGCTAGGAGATTATGATATAGATATTGATAGCAAGGCCATGGAGCATTTAGTCATGGTAAGTAATGGAGATGCGAGGGTAGCCTTAAATGGTTTAGAATTAGCCATATTGACAACTACACCAATAGATGGAACCATATATATAGATAAATCTATAATTGAGGAATGTGTACAACAAAAGGCCCTCCAATACGATAAAACTGGCGATAATCACTATGACGTGACAAGTGCTTTTATAAAGAGTATGCGCAACTACATGGAACCTGATGCTGTTTTGCATTGGCTTGCAAGGCTTATAGAATCAGGTGAAAAGCCAGAATTTATAGCAAGAAGAATAATTATAGCTGCTGCGGAAGATGTGGGACTTGCTAACCCAGCTGCCCTCCAAGTAGCCGTTGCTGCAGCTCAAGCAGTTCATATGGTTGGATGGCCAGAAAGTGCCATAATACTGGCAGAAGCAGCTCTTATGGTTGCATGCTCTCCCAAATCAAATTCTGCATGTGTAGGTATAGAAAAGGCTTTAAAGGACATACAGGATAGAAATATAGGTCAGGTACCATCTCATCTGAGGGATACCCATTATGGTGGAGCCAAAGATTTGGGACATGGCAAGGGATATAAATATTCACATGATTATCCCAATGGAAGAGCCAATCAACAATACATGCCTGACCCCTTAGTGGGAAGAAAATACTATGTACCTAAAGATGCAGGAGCAGAGAGGCATATTAAAAAACGCTTGGATGGAATATACAAGAGAAACACAAGATAGTGCTATCTTAGATACAATTAGAAATCAAAACAAGCATTGGTAACATTAGCAATTTTTAAAACCTACAGCACTATCCAGAGAAATTTTCAGAGGTCTGTGTCACATATGTTT
>CALKWW010000026.1 GCA_938003945.1 uncultured Bacillota bacterium
ATTATAATTAAAAGTATTATATCATTCTTATACCCTTCTTTAAAGGTAAATATTATATAGATTGAAACTCTTTGACACAAAAAAAGGGCTAATGGAGAAAATCCAATAGCCCAATTTTTATAAGGGAATACTCAATTCTTAACTGCATCTCTTACTTGTTTTGCCAGTTCTTTTAATCTCTCAGTTATCAATTCTAAATCTTCTTCTCTAGGCGCGCCCTTAAACTCTACTGGTTCAAGGAAATCCCAGTTGGCACGATTTCTTTCCATTATTGCATTTAATTCTCTTTGAGCCCCACCAGACCATCCATAGGAGCCGAAGCTGAAGGCCTTTCTATTGACTGCTCTTTTTTTGCCTATTTCATCTAACACAGCCGCCATAGGTGGGAATAATTTATACTCATAGGTTGGTGCAGCTATTACCACACCTGTAGATGTCCAAACGGAGGTCAGTACAGTACCCCAATCTGTTTCAGGAACTCTATGAATATGGACTTTAATGCCCTCATCTTCCAATACTTTAGCTGCATGGTCTACAGCCTTTTCTGTCATACCATACATGGAACCCCAAATGAGGGTTATCTCTTCTTTAGCGGGCCCTTGCTGATAAGAAGCATATCTGACATAGTCTTCTATTATTTTTTCAGGATTCTTTCTCCAAACTATTCCATGACCGGGAGCTATAATTTTTATTGGTAGGCTAGAACATTTTTCGATAGCCTTCTTTACCGGCAGAGAAAAGGCCGCCACTATATTGGCGTAGTATCTCACTGCCTCTCTCTCAAAAAAGTCTATTTCCTCTTGAGTTAACATATCGTCATAGCCACGCTCATCAACTTTTCCAAAGGACCCAAAGGCATCACAAGAAAAGAGGGTTCCGGTTAAAGTGTCAAAGGCAGCTATAGTATCGGGCCAGTGGACATTGGGTATTTCAGCAAACTTTAAAACGTGACCTTTTCCTAAGTCTAAAGAAAAGTCATCATCAGCTATTAGAATGTTCTCAGTGTGATTATAAAAAGCTTTTAGAAGATCTGCAGATTTTTGGCTACATACTATCTTAAAATCTGGATTGATCTCTTTAAAAGCTTCTATCCAACCAGAATGATCTGGCTCCATATGGTTGATTATTAGATACTCAATGGATTTGGGATCGATTTGAAGCTCATCTAGTAGTTTAAATAGAGATTCAGGTACTCCATCCCATCCACCTACACCATCGATTATAGCTGTCTTTTCTCCCTTGACAATATAAGAATTCATCGCTACGCCATTGGGGATTTTCCAAAGGCCTTCAAATAGAATATCATCGATATTGACTGATAATTTATATATATCTTTTGTTACTTCTGATACATTCATCGTTTTAAACCTCCTAAGCAGTAAAGTATATATATGATTATAGAGCTAATTGATTATAAATACAAATAGGGCTTTTTTAAAAACTAAACTAGTACCCTTGCTCTAAATTTACCACATTAATAAGTTCTTCACCATTTATAAATTTCTCCATATTTTTATAAGTAATTTCATATCTTCTCCTTTCGTCCATCTCCGATGCCCAAGAGTTATGGGGAGATATGATCACATTATCCATTTGCCATAGTGGACTGTCCTCGGGGAGTGGTTCTTTCTCAAAGACGTCTAGGGCAGCTTTTTTTACTTTGCCAGATCTTAGACTCTCTATTAAAACCCTTTCGTCTATGATGTTCCCACGGGCTATATTGACTAGATAAGTTCCATCTTTCATATTTGAAAACACGGTTTCGTCGATTAGATGGTAGGTTTTATCTGTAGCCGGCGCTGCTATTACTACAAAATCACATTGTGGTATGGCATCATTTATCCTGTCTACACTAAAACATTTATCAAAATACTTTGCATCTCTGCCACTGAAGTTAACACCCAATATATTGACGCCAAAGGGTTTTAGTCTCTTAGCAGCTTCTTGAGCTATGGAACCTGTTCCTATAAACCCAATGGTTTTCCCATAGAGCTCTAAAAGAGAGGTGTCTTTTTTCCATATCTTATCATCTTGTTTGTGATAAAATTCTCTAGTGTTTTTGATCATCTCTAGTATTTTAAGCACTATCCATTCGGCAATTGGTATGCTATAGCCACCTCTATTATTAGTAAGGACTATATTCTTTGCTAAGACCTTATGTATTGGCACCTGATTGACGCCGGCGGTTAAAAGTTGAATCCATCTTAAGTTGGTAAACTCCTCTATATCTATCTTTTCAAAGGGATTTGAACATACCATTACATCGACATCTCTTATATCATCTGACATGGAGATGTCTTTTTCAGCTTTAAAGACTATTTCATAACCTAGATCTTTCAGGCTTTCAAATTCTTCATCTGTGTACTTGGATGTGATCAATGCTTTCAACTAGAATTCCCCCTTATATGGTCTATAGCATATATATACCCAAAGAGTTTAGCCATATTCATTAAAATTTCTTTATTTTAGTATAACATATGCGCATATATAGCGCTGTCAAATCTATTTTTAATCTAAAACTGTAAGTTTTGGTAAAAACATATATAAGTTTTGGAGACTTGTCCATTTTGTGCAAAGCTCATGCTAGTATTATATTTAACAAAACAAAAAATGGGTGGTTGCTGCTGCCGCAGCACTTAGTCTTTATAGCGCATAAGTAACCAATGGTCTTTCAGAAGAGAGGGAGAGGACTTTTTTAGCATTATTTTTCGAAATACCATTGTGACGTTATGGATTTTTTCTGCAATTTTTGTTGGAAAGATTATGCTGTATGTGTTTGCTGCTATTAATGGTATTTGTTTAGGTTTACTAATGTCAAAGTTTAGTACCATGAAATACTTACTTTTAGTCTTGCCGCACGGGAATATTGAAATGGGATCATTTTTCTTAATGTGCGATACTATTTTAAATATTATAAAGAAGGCTAATATTGGCAAGAAAGATGTAAGCAAAATTATGATTGCATATATTTTACTTATTGTAGCCGTAATTATTGAAACTTTTTTTACGCCTGTTATTTGGGATATATTCTCAAGTTATATTTATTTTTCAGGCTTACCACATATGAGTTTTATTGTCTAAGAACTTCATCTATTAAGAAATCGTAGAATAACGAATGTATTGGAGGAGAGAATGGGAAAATATAAATCAAGACTTTGGAGTATTTTGTAATATATTTGTTTTCTAGAACACTATGCCTGACAAATTATTACTTTCAATATTTAGCATAATATCGTATGCCTATATATCTAT
>CALKWW010000027.1 GCA_938003945.1 uncultured Bacillota bacterium
CTTTAAATTTGAAGGGTATGAGTAATATGATATAATGTCTCATACAGTATCCATTGTTAGTATTTTAATACCCTGCTAAATTGAGGTGAAAAAAATGATTAAATTAAAGGTTAAAGGCGTTAGTGTAGATGAGGCTGGGCATTTTTTCGTGATATTGGTGGATGATGAAGAGACAAAGATTTTACCCATTGGCATAGGAAAATTAGAAGCTCAAAATATAGCCATACCTATACAAGGGGTTACACCTCCTAGGCCTATGACACATGATCTCTTGAAATCTGCCATAGAAGAGCTTGGAGGGAAACCTGAAAAAGTTGTAATAACTGAGATAAAAAATGACACATATTTTGCTGAAGTACACATAGATAAGGATAATAAAGATATTGTATTGGATTCTAGGCCTAGCGATGCTATCGCCTTGGCCGTACGATGTGATATTCCAATTTTTATGAGTTTTCCACTTATAGAATTTACCTATAATGCATCGGATGTGAAGTTGATATAAGCTATTTATATTATAAAAAGTAGGCCATTGGCCTGCTTTTTTTTTGCCCATTTCTAACTTTATAATCAAAAATCCATAATTTTTACACTATAGATATATAATTTATCAGTTAAAAATCCATAAATTTTTTCTTATAATGAAATTGAAACACAGACTAACTATAAAGAATGCATTTGTATTATTCTTTTTTAACTTTTAAAGCTACTTTTTATTTTATGGAGAAAGGATAGTGGACAATGAATAGCAAAGGAGCTAGTAATTTAAAACCAAGATCATTGTGGGCGGATTTTAAAAAGCAGGCCTATCTTCAGAGTTTTGTATTGATTGGTATGTTGTTTCTGTTTATATTTAGCTACATACCTATGGTAGGAATAATAATTGCCTTCAAAGATTACAGAATTTCAGATGGAGTCTTAGGTTTTTTCACGAGCCCATGGGCTGGTTTAAAGCATTTTGTTGAGTTTTTTACTGAAATTGAGAGCGGAATGATAATAAGGAATACCTTCGTCATCAGTATACTCAAAATTATATTTACATTTCCCATACCTATACTGTTTGCAATCATGATAAATGAAGTTAGAAATGTAAGGTTCAAGAAATTTGTGCAGACAGCTAGTTATCTACCCCACTTTATATCATGGGTTGTAGTATATGGTATAATGTTCGCATTTTTGTCTGGTGATGGTGTGATAAATAGTGTATTCAAGACATTTAATCTCATTGATAGCCCAATTCCATTTCTTACCGATCCCAAAAAGTTTTGGGCATTGGCAATTATATCTGATGCTTGGAAGGAATTTGGCTGGTGGTCAATCATATTTATAGCAGCCATAGTTGGGATTGATCAAAGTATATTTGAGGCAGCAGAGATAGACGGAGCATCTAGATTCCAAAAAATACGTTATATCACCCTTCCAGGTATAAAGAGCACTATAAATGTGGTGCTAATATTGTCACTTGGTAACCTTCTAGGTGGTGGAATGTCGGGTTCAAACTTTGAGCAATCTCTACTACTAGGTAACAACTTAAATAGGAGTGCCTCAGAGATCTTACAGACCCATGTGTTGAAGGCAGGACTTGTTCAACTTAGATATTCCTATGCAGCAGCAGTAGGTCTGCTACAATCAATTGTCTCGGTGACAATGATATTCGGCAGTAACGCCATAGTCAAGAAGATATCTGGAACGGGAATTTATTGATATTGTAAAAACACCAGGAAAGGAGCAATTTGAATGGCGAAAAGACAAAAGAAAGACATTGCTTTTGATATCGTAAATTATGTTTTACTGATTTTAATAGCATTTATTACCATATATCCATTCTATTATATATTGGTAATATCGTTTAACTCTGGTCTAGATGCAGCTAGGGGCGGCATATACTTTTGGCCTAGGGTATTTACACTAGATAACTATAGAAAGATAATATCTGATGATAAATGGGTGAATGCATTTGGAATCTCAGTATTTAGAACTGTTATAGGGACTGCATTATCTGTATTTTTTACAAGTTTGGTAGCCTATGGCCTCTCCTATAAAAAACTGCTATTTAGAAATGGCTATTATCGTATACTGATATTTTCAATGTACTTTTCTGGGGGATTAATACCATACTATGTACTATTGCGGTCACTTGGCCTACTAAATACAGTGTGGGTATATATAATACCTTCCCTTTTAAGTCAGTTTATGGTTTTGATAATGATCTCATTTTTCGATGAGATACCCCCTTCATTGAGCGAATCGGCCCATATTGATGGGGCAAATGATCTACAGATCTTCTTAAAGATAATTCTACCCATCTCAAAGCCAGTATTGGCTACAGCTACGCTATTTGCTGCAGTTGGTCATTGGAATGCTTGGATGGACTCTGCCTACTATGTTTCAGATCCAAAGCTTAGGACCATGTCATATTTGATGATGGAGATAATCAATAAGAGTCAAGCAGCAAATGTTGGGGATATGCAACAGAATTTTAGAAGTGCTACTAATATCACAACCAAATCCTTGCAAGCTGCTGTAATTATTATATCTACAGTTCCCATACTCGTGACTTATCCTTTCCTACAAAAATATTTTGTGAAGGGAATTATGCTAGGGTCTGTTAAAGAATAAATATGCGATATACCTGAATTCAACTATCTATATAGTTGACAGGATATATTATATTTTCGTCATTTTGACGAAAACTTACAATACAAGGAGGAATATATATGAAAAAAAGGATGCTGTTACTTGTCTTATCACTGATACTTGTATTTTCTATGGTTTTAACATCGTGTGGTAAAGACAAAAATACACAGACTGGTGATCAAAGTTCTGACACCAATTCACAAACTGAGGATAGCAAAAGTGGCGACGATACAGAACCAGTTACTCTATCTCTATTTATCAATATGGATTGGTATTGGGTTGATTCATTTGGTGGACGACCCGTGGATGACGAGATCACAAAGAAAACTGGCGTGACCTTAGATGTTACAAAGGCAGCGGATCAACAACAGCAACTAGCTGTACTCATTGGATCTGGGGACCTACCAGATATGGTATACAACGGTACTAAAAAATTAGAACCTGAGCTAGTAAAACATTGTTATTCCTATAATGAATTGATAGAAAAATATGCTCCAGATTTTGAAGTAGATCCACTAATAGTTGCAAATAATACAATGCCAGATGGTAACTTTTACTGTATAAAGAATAACTATTCTACACCTGAGGAGTATGCTGAAGAGAATCCACGTTTTGTTGCAACTCCTGGAGCTAGTACCCTTCATATTAGGGAAGATATAATGGAGGAGCTAGGAAATCCTGAATTAAATACACTAGAGGACCTTGAAGAAGTACTTGTAAAGGTAACTGAAAAATATCCTGATATGAATGCATTGGCACTTGGCCCTGATGGATACGGTGAGTCTTATTTTAAGATGATGTTTGGCTTACAATCAGGTAATAATGGAGTATATGAAGAAGATGGAAAGATAAAGTATATGGTAAGAGATCCCAAATATGTTGAAACATATAAATATCTAAATCGTCTATATCGTAAAGGATGTATAAAACCTGAATCCCTAATCTATAAATATGAGGACTATCAACAGGCTATTACAAGTGGTAATGTATTTGCTGCAGCACGTGCTGTAGATGAGTCTGGTAAGGCCAATAGAGCATTTAAAGAGGCAGATCTTCCCTATAAGATGACCATAGTGAATAAGATGCTAAACGAGGAAGGTGGAACTGTCAATGACAACATAGGTTGGGCAGGTGTATATATTACAAAAAATTGTAAGCAACCAGATAGGGCAATTAAATTTGTACAATTTTTGAGAAGCGATGAAGGACAGAAACTATCCTGCTGGGGTATAGAGGATGAACACTACACTCTAACACCTGAAGGATATCCTGAGATGACTTCTGAGATGAAGGAGCTTTATCAAGACTATGACAATATGGTAAGAACTGTAGGAAATATGGCATGGGCATTTGGTGTATCTGAACAGACTGAAGGCGTATGGAACTATACAGGTGATGAGACATCTGATTGGCTTAGGACAGTTAAAGAGAGTGTCAAAGAGTTTAAGCCTGTATATAACTTTGTAGTACCTAAGGAAGATATTGATGAGACCACCATATATTCCAAGATTGTAGACTTTGAAAAGACTCAAACTGTCAAATTGATAAGTGCAGAGACAGAAGAAGAATTTACAGCAGCATACAATGACCTTGTAGAAAAGCTTGAAGCCATGGGTCTTTCTAAATTAGAGGATTGGATGACAGATAAATACGATGAAGTAAAGGATCGTTATGAATAGGTAAAGATTTAATCACAAGGCTTATCCGGCGACTAATAGTGAAGATTTAGTTGCCGGATAGCCACTAAAGGAGAATGAGACTATGAAATTAAATCTAAAGCATGTACCTTTTTCCCGCTATGGTTCATATTTCTCTATAGGTTATCCCAGATATGGGGAAGAGCTATGTATACGGACTGTTAGGGGAAGCGCAAGTACAAGTAATATATTTCATATAGAGCTTACTTATGATGGAGATGTAATACCTTATGAAATAGAGGCCACTCCGACAATCCTCAAACTCAAATCCACAAATGGCTTTGTGGAATTTTGTATTGCAGAGACTAATTTGATATATGTGCGAGGCCAAGGAGTGGGTGTGCGTCTTTCTATGAAGCCTGGCAACTATGACAATGCAATTCCCTATGATGAGACAAACTGGATGGTCAACTGCGTATCTCAAGGGATAAAGCTTATGCTAATCCCCCTTATTGGTAATCTTAAAGTGGATGCGCCATGGGAGGTCGATGCATCTGAGCATATAATAGTGGATTTCATTCCATCAAAGGAAACTGATGGTTTAGAATTTTTGATAGATGAGTTCTTAGTGTCATATAAAAATAGGGAGAATATTAAGACTTTTGATGAGTACAGGCAAGAGGTTGAATATGAATACAGAACATGGATAGAGGATACGGTCACTGTAGATGATAAATATTCAAAAAGTGGTGAGCTGGCAGGGTATATCAATTGGTCCTGTGTTGTAGAGCCATCGGGACATATTAAGCGTCCTGCAGTATATATGTCTAAGAATTGGATGGCCAGCATTTGGAGCTGGGATAATTGCTTTAATGCAATGGCATTGGCTAAAGGACGCCCTGAGCTTGCATGGGATCAACTTATGATATTTGACGATCATCAAGATGACACCGGTATGTACCCCGATCTTATAAACGATGCGAGTATCTTGTGGAGCTTTTGTAAACCCCCCATACAAGGTTGGGTCTTTAATTGGTTTGAAAAGAGAGGGTATTTTACGGATAAGAGATATATTGAGGAAATATATCCCGGCATAGCTAAATGGACAAAATGGTGGTTTAAATATAGCGATGCCGACAGTGACGGCATACCCCATTATAACCATGGAAATGATTCAGGTTGGGACAACAGCACTATATTTAGCAAGGGCGCGCCGGTTGAGAGCCCCGATCTCAGTGCATTCCTTATAATACAGATGGAGGCGCTTGCCAATATGGCAAGGCAGCTAGGGAAGATGGACGAGGCAAGGGATTGGGAAGTTAAATCTCAGACGACTCTCCAAAATATGCTAGGACATTTTTGGAAAGGGGATAGATTTGTTGCACGGATATCCGGTAGCCATGAATGCATTGACACTCAAAGTCTCCAACTATTTATTCCCATTGTGCTTGGAAATCGCCTTCCAAGGAAGATAATAACCACTTTAGTGGAGGGACTAAAGGAAGAGGGCAGATTTTTGACTCCCCATGGTTTTGCAACAGAGAGTACAAAGAGCCCCTATTATACACCTAACGGATATTGGAGAGGACCTATATGGCCACCTACTTCTCTAATTTTAATTGATTCTCTATATGAACTAGGAGAGAGGGAATTTGCAAAGGATATGGCCAATAGATATTGTGATATGGCCCAAAGAAGTGGCATGTCGGAGAACTATGATGCCTTGACAGGCGAAGGATTGTGCGATAGGGCACATACTTGGGGGGCTAGCGTGTTTTTAATTTTGGCAGATGAATATTGTAGATGAGAAAGAGGTGTGTTTAATAGTGAAGAAAGTTTATAAACCTATTAATTCTAAATGTCCAAAGATTCTCCATGGGGCGGATTATAATCCAGAGCAGTGGAGAGATAACCCCCATATATGGGATGAGGATATAAGATTGATGAAGTTAGCCAATTGTAATGTTGTGGCAATGGGTATGTTTTCATGGGTAGCCTTAGAGCCTGAAGAGGGAGTATATGATTTTGAGTGGCTAGATGCCATAATGGACAAGCTATATGAAAACGGCATATATGTCATTTTGGCCACACCAAGTGGTGCAAGGCCAGCTTGGCTATCACAGAAATACCCAGAGGTGCTCAGGGTTAGGGACAATAGAGTTCGGAATCTACATGGTCGGCGTCATAATCATTGTTTTACATCTCCCATATACAGGGAAAAGGTTAGGAATATAAATACTCTCTTGGCAAAGCGCTATAAGGATCACCCCGCATTGCTACTTTGGCATGTGTCCAATGAATATGGGGGAGCATGTCATTGCGAACTATGTCAAGAGGCATTTAGGGAATTTCTCAAAGAAAAATATAATGGTGATTTAGATGCATTAAATAGGGCATGGTGGACAAGTTTTTGGAGCCATACATATACCGATTGGTCACAAATCGAGTCCCCTGCCCCACACGGAGAATCACTGGTACATGGCCTCAACCTTGATTGGCGAAGGTTTGCGAGCCATCAGACAATAGATTTTTATAAAAATGAGATAATCCCCCTCAGGGAATATGCTCCGGATATTCCCATAACCACTAATTTTGATGACTATATTTCCATATATAATAAGGGTGTCAACTATTGGGAGTTTGCACCCTATGTAGATGTGGTATCGTGGGATAATTACCCCTACTGGCATGGGGAGCGTGATAACTGGATAGAGGGAAGCCGTATAGGTTTTATCCACGATATAAATCGTGCACTTAAAGGTGGCAGGCCATTTATGATGATGGAAAGTAGTCCTAGTGCCACCAACTGGCAACCAGTTGGAAAACTAAAGAGGCCAGGTATGCACGCCCTATCCTCAATTCAAGCCATTGCCCATGGTTCTGATACAGTACAATACTTTCAATGGCGAAAGAGTAGGGGTTCTTCTGAAAAATTTCATGGGGCTGTAGTAGATCACTGTGGGCATGAGAATACTAGGGTATTTAAAGAGGTAGCTGAGCTAGGTGAGGTACTAGACAAGCTGGATCCCGTAATAGGTACAAGCGTTGAGCCTGAGGTTGCTGTCATATATGATTGGGAAAATAGCTGGGCTATTGACGATGCACAAGGTCCACGGATAGAGAAAAAGGATTACTTTATAACCTGTCAAAGCCACTACAGACAATTTTGGTGTCGTGGAATCCCCGTAGATGTCATCAATATGGATGCGGATTTTTCAAAATATAAACTTGTAATTGCGCCCATGCTTTATATGGTGCGAGACGGAGTGGGAAATAGGATAGAGGATTTTGTGAAAAATGGTGGAACTTTTGTGACCACATATTGGAGTGGCATTGCAGATGAAAATGATCTATGTTTCTTGACAGGATTTCCCGGTCCATTGCGCAAGACAATGGGGATATGGTCGGAGGAGATCGATGCCCTATATGATGAGGATGTAAACTATGTGAAGGTGGATGCAAAACTTTTACCGGGTATGAAAGAGAGATATGAAGCTAGGATCTTTTGTGACCTCATACACGCAGAGACAGCTCAACCCCTTGCAGTATATGATACAGACTTCTATGCTGGACGCCCTGCATTGACAGTCAATGAATATGGAGAAGGAAAGGCATATTATATTGCTTTTAGAAATAATAATGAGTTCTTATATGATTTCTATGGAAGTATTATCTCTAGTTTAAATCTAAAAAAATGCCTGGAAACAGATCTACCCGTAGGAGTAACTGCACAGATGCGTACAGATGGTGAGAGGGATTATATATTCCTACAAAACTACTCCGATGATACAAATACGGTTTATCTAAATAATATGGAGCTTAAGGAGCTCTTAACCGGCAATGATGCAGGTGATAAGATTGACATGCCAGCATATAGCTTTAGGGTACTGGTAAGGGAATGTAAGTAATCTTTCACTACTATATCTGTGATTGCCTAAAAATTCTAGTTAGCTTTTTATGCAATAGCATGTTATAATTTAAAGGTTTGTATTGCCTAGGAAATGGTTGGCTATTAGTAGTCTACTAATAGCCAACAGTTTATGCTAGATACCAAAGAGGATAGGGTAATATGGAAAATTGTGTTGTACTAAAAATTCTAAAATTCAATGTAATATAAGGATGATGTAGATATGGGTGTGAGAAAGGGTGGAATTCGCAGGACAATATATTCCATGATAGTACCCATCACTATAGAAAATATATTGCAGATGTCTACAGGGATAGTTTCAATGGCCATGATTGGGAGGATCAGTGTTACAGCCGTAACTGTCCAAGGGTTGTGCTCAAGGCTTACAGGGATATTATGGTGTATCTTTAAGGGGCTCTCCATAGGGACTAGCGTATTTGTAGCCAGATATTATGGTGCAAGGGATATGGAGCGGGTAAAAAAGGTGTCACAGCAATCAGTTTTGTTTTCTATTGTATTGGCCTTTATACTTCAAATACTTATTTACTTCCAAGGTGGAAGTTTTTTAAAGCTATTTAACCCTAGAGCCGAGGTCATGCAGGAGGCAACACTCTACTTGAGAGTGGTTTCAATAGGTCTAGTCTTTCAGGCCATATCTCTTATCGCTGTGGGGATAATGCAGGGTTTAGGTGATGCCAAGACTCCCATGACTATCTCATTTATAATGAATGTGGTCAATATAATATGTGGATATATTCTCATATTTGGTCATATGGGTTTCAGTGAGATGGGTATAAAAGGTGCAGCAATAGCCCTAGTTCTAGCCCAAGGGGCATCGGCGGCATTAAATCTATACGTATTATTCAATAGAGATGGGATACTATATACTATGAGAAACAAAGAGTTTTTTAAATTTGATATGAGGGAGATAGGTCGAATATGCAAAATTGGTACACCTTCAGCGTTTGAAGATCTCTTTTGGCAGTTTTCGGCCATAGTATTGACTAAAGTGGTACTATCGTTCGGGGAGGTCCCCTTTGCTGCTCACCAATTGGGACTTCAGGCGGAATCTCTCTCAGAGATGCCTTCGCTTGGATTTGGGGTTGCAGCCACAACCTTTGTGGGACAGGCCCTTGGAGCCAATGATAGGGAGTTGGGTAAGAGCTATGTAGATGAAATTACAAAGGGTGCGCTCATCATAATGAGCATAGGTAGTCTATTGCTTATATTCTTTCCCAGGCAGGTAATGCAGCTCTTGACAGATGAAGAAGATGTCATTGAACTAGGGGCAATCTATGTCAGGTTAATGGGCTTTATTCAAATTCCACAAAATCTATCTAGGGTCTTCAACGGAGCTTTAAAGGCAGCAGGCTATACAAGGCTTCCAATGATAGTGGCAGGGATTGGCCTTTGGGGTATTAGAATACCGTTATCGTTAATACTTACCTATGTATTTGATACTACAATAGTTGGAATATGGATTATAATAGCCATAGATCAGCTGTCTAGATTTATTTTGAGTTTTATACTATATAAAAACAAAAATATATTTGCAGACTATCCAAGTGAAGTGACGGAAATCTAGCCTGTATAACATAAGACGCGACCTTTGATGAGGTTGCGTTTTGTATATATTAAAAGGGAAAAAGAGAGAAGATTCGTCAAAAGTGTAGGGAGGTAATTGAGTATGAGGATATTTCCATATATAAAGAATATGAAGATGCATAGAAAACTGCTCCTATCATATTTAATTGTAGTTATAATACCTGTACTTATTATTGGTGGCTTTTTAATAGGAAATACTAAGAGCATTGTTCTAGATTATATAAATCATATAAATGAGATAACTTTAAAACAGATGGATACCAATATTTCAAATGAGTTTAGAAAGTATTTTAAAATATCTGATGATATCCTCACAGAGTATAATCTCATAGATATGTTGAGCAGGCAATACAAAAACAAGTCGGATTATTTGAGCTTTTATGCAGATAGTATTTCAAAGTCCACCAGGAGGCTACAGTTGAGGATGCCTGATTCGGTGAAGATATCGTTTTTTACCACCAACGACACAATAGTTGAAGATAAAGATATGATATTTTATGTGGATAAGAATGTAGCCAAGCAGGATTGGTATAGGAATGCAATTGAGGCAAGGGGTTCTCATGTCATCTCTCTACCCTATGTTGATAGTATAGGCAGAAGGGTATTTTCCTTATCTAGGATGCTCCATTCGTCATCTAGTAGTAAGGAGGCTGTTGTACTCAAAATGGAGATTTCCCTAGAGGAGATTGACAATCTCATGAGGGAGGAGGGAAAAAATAAAAAGGTCTATCTACTTGATAATAGTGACCATATTTTTACCCTGGCAACAGATGATGGATTGAACGAGGTATACCATATTGGAGATGTATTTGATATTGGGTGTGCCGAACTTAAAGGGAAGTATCATGTCGCCGGCGCCTGTATAAAATTAGAAGAGGAGCTACAGATGCCAAAAGGTTTGGACGGTTGGAGGTTAGTATCAGTCATCTCTCCCGATGCTATAATGGGGAATATCAATAAAACTGTGCTGAACAGTGTAATAATATGCCTAATAATCATAGGTATAACAGTTGTATTTCTATTTATTTTTTCTTATAAGATGACAGGTCGATTGCGGACGCTTGCAAATTCTATGAATAGGGTAACAGAGGAAGACAATTTTGAAGCGAACATGTTTGAGCCCTATGAGGAGGATGATGAGATTGGAAAGCTATCACGTAGTTTCAAGCAGATGCTAGAGCGAATAGATAGACTCATATCCGAAGTATATATTTCGGAACTCAAACTAAAGGATTTAGAGTTGGAGAAACGAACAGCTGAGATAAATGCTCTACAAAGTCAAATTAACCCCCATTTTCTATTTAATACTATGGAATCAATTAGCATGAATTTACTTACTAAAGGAGATTTTGAGACATGTGAGGTAGTGAGAAGCTTTGCCAATATATTGAGGAGAAGTATAGAGTGGGACAGGGATCTGTACACCCTTGGGAATGAATTGGACCTTGTCTTAGATTATCTGAGGGTACAGAAGTTTAGGTATAAAGATAAATTGCAATATGAGATAGATGTGAAGGATGGCTTTTACAATGTGCTAATTCCTAAATTTACGTTACAGCCCGTTGTGGAGAATTCAATTTATCACGGTTTGGAGCTCAAAGAAGGTGTAGGGGTTTTAAGGGTAACTGCTAATGCTCTTGAAAATGATTTGGAGATAGTAGTGGAGGATAATGGGTTGGGGATAGAATCTAGTAGGCTGAAGACTATTCAGGCGAGTATAAAAAATGCAGAAGATATTACAATAAACTCCAAGGATCATGAGAGTATAGGATTAAGTAATATCAACAAAAGGTTGGTGTTATACTATGGTAGAGAATATGGAATCGAAATAGATAGTTTGGAAGGTGTAGGCACAAAGGTCGTTATTAGAATTCCTATGCAGATCGCTGGAGGAGAAGATAACTATGTATAATGTACTGATTGTAGATGATGAACCAATAATATGTGAGGGAATGTGTAAGATAATTGATTGGAATGACTATGGTTTTCATGTTATAGACATTGCAAGCAATGGAAAAGAGGCCATGGAAAAAATAAAGACAGGTGGGGTAGACCTTGTGATCACTGATGTGAGAATGCCAGCTATGGATGGTATAGAACTATGTAGGCAGGTCAAGGAATATGATGAGGGCATTGAGATAATAATAATAAGTGGCTATAATGATTTTGAGTATGCCAGAAAGGCAATAGAATACAATGTCAAAGCATATCTTTTAAAGCCAGTTATGCCAAAAGAATTGGTAGAGCAGTTACTTTGTATACGGCGGATGCTAGATAAAAAATCGGAGCTCGAGCAAGAAGAGCAAAGGAAAAGGGAGATACTCAGGGATCGATTGTTATATGAATTTGTCAGTGGCTATGTGGATGGTGAGCAAAGGGAGGAAGAACTTAAAAAATACGGTATTGATCTATCTAACTGCTTATACAATATAGCCTTGATAAAGATAGATGACTTTTCTCATATTGGAGAAGATAAGGGAGATTCTAAGGCACTTAAGCACAATGTAAGGAAGACTATAGAAGAGTTCACTTGGCAACACAAGCTTGGATATGTATATGAAGATATCAATGGTATCTTTGGTATATTGATGCTTGCTAAGTCTTCGTACTATAGTAATATAAAATCTCTACATACAAAGTTTGAAACCATAAGTTCAATTATTAAAAGAGATTTGGGGATCAGTGTGACCATTGGATACGGAATGTATAAGGCAAAATATTCTGATATTAAAATTTCAAGAAGAGAGGCTCTACAACTGTTAGAGGGTGGAATTTTCGACAGGCACAAAAAGGTTCTCTCATATTATGAATTTGCTGAGAGGGGTAAAGAGCTGTGGAATCTAAAATGGGATAAGGCTCTCTTCCTAAGAGCGGTTGAAAAAATGGATGAGGAGTCCATACAGGCTCAAATAGATGAGTTAATTGAGAATATTGTATCCAATAGTATAACAAAGGATATTATAAAGTCTATGGTAATTAGCATTGCATGGGATCTCTCAGTATTGATACAGAAATATAACGGAAATGCCAATAAAATTTTCGGTTATGACACATTAGACGAAATTGACAGTATATGCAATAATATAGACATACTAGATGACTGGATTATTGAGATGAGCAGGAAAACACATTCATATATTATGGAGTTAAGCTCCCAAAGCTCTAAAAGTCTAATAGAACGTGTGGTGGAATATGTAGATGCTAATTACTGTAAGGATATAAAGTTATCTCAGATAGCAGACGATTTCTATGTGAGCCATGCCTATTTGGGGCAGCTCTTTAAAGAGAAGACAGGGATATATTTTTCGAATTATATAAATAAAAAGCGTATTGAGAAGGCAAAGGAATTATATAAGACAGGTAATTTTAAAATATATGAGATCATAGAAAAAGTAGGATATAAGCATTCGGAATATTTTTATAGACAGTTTAAAAAATGTGAAGGCATTACCTTTGCCGAGTTTAGAACGGAAATTGATGGCACTTAACACTTTTATATGTTTTATTACCTTTGTATTTTCGAGAAAACAGCTTTTCAAAGAGTTCGACTTTTTTAACATTAGAGAGCATGATTTAGATATTATCATGTAGTATAATGTAGAATGTGGTCAAAAAAAGTACCTTATTGCACAGCTAATACATAGAAATGGTGATATAATATAAACGTAGATGAAAATACTATATGAAATAAATCATGGAGACATGGTAGCAACTCTAAAAAAATACAAAGGATGTGAAAAATGACTATCTTATTTGAGGACTTTATAAATCAGCTCATTACAAATCCTACACTAGCTGTTACAGTATTGCTTACGCTAGGGGTGATTCTTGTAAATGGCTGGACTGATGCCCCAAATGCAATTGCCACGGCAGTATCTACACGTTCCATAAGGCCACGAGTAGCCATATTAATGGCTGCTATATTTAATTTTTTGGGCGTATTAGTTATGACTATGGTAAATAGTTCTGTTGCCATGACCATATATAATATGGTGGATTTCGGTGGTGATCCTCACACTGCGCTTGTGGCACTTTGCGCTGCACTTTTTGCAATAGTCATATGGGCAACATTGGCATGGTATTTTGGCATACCAACAAGTGAAAGTCATGCACTTATAGCCGGCATATCCGGCGCGGCCATAGCACTTCAAGGAAACTTTTCAGGAATAAACGGTTCAGAATGGGTTAAAGTTTTATATGGATTAGTTTTTTCTACCGTATTGGGGTTTGGTATGGGTTTTGCAGTGGTAAAACTTGTTGAATTCATATGCAAAGATATTGACAGGAGAAAGACATTGGGCTTTTTCAAGGGAGCCCAGGTATTTGGCAGTGCAGCAATGGCATTTATGCATGGGGCCCAAGATGGCCAGAAATTTATGGGAGTCTTTATGCTAGGTATATTTCTTGCAAAGGGACAAGGTAATGTAACTAATTTTCAAATTCCCTTTTGGCTTATGCTTCTGTGTTCATTGGTTATGGCATTGGGGACCTCCATGGGAGGTTATCGAATAATCAAAGCAGTAGGGATGGATATGGTAAAATTAGAGAAGTATCAAGGGTTTTCATCTGATCTTGCAGCTGCAATATGTCTACTTTTTTCTTCACTATTTGGTTTACCAGTCAGTACTACACACACAAAGACTACAGCTATAATGGGTGTAGGGTCAGCGAGGCGTTTGTCTTCGGTGAATTGGTCATTAGTTGGTGAGATGGTGATGACTTGGATTTTGACATTCCCCGGTTGTGGACTTATAGGCTTTCTAATGGCCAAACTTTTTATGACATTATTTTAAAACTTAAAAGGAGGATAAAAAATGAGACGAAAAAAAGGTTATGATTATTACGGTATGTTTATAAGTATGGCAGAACATGCATGTAATATGTCAGAGAGTTTACAGGATATAGTTAAGGATTTCAATATAGAAGAACTCCCCAGTGAAATGGTAGAACTCCATAAAATAGAACATGCTGCAGATGCAGAGACACATGAAATGATGGAAAACCTTGCAAAGGAATTTTTACCCCCAATAGAACGAGAAGATATAATTGTTCTCACACAACAACTTGATGATGTAGTAGATTCTATAGAGGATATATTGTTACGTCTCTATATGTATAATGTTAGGGAAATACGGGATGAGGCCATGGAATTCATGGATATTATAGTTAGATGTTGTAAAGAGATAAGACGGATGATGGAGGAATTTCCCTCATTTAGGAAATCTAATAAGATCCATGAATATATTGTGGAAATAAATCATCTAGAGGAGGAAGGCGATGAGCTCTATATAGAAGCAATAAGAAAACTTTATGTAGAACATGGGGATGTTATGAATATAATAATTTGGACCCAAATTTTCCAATGCTTTGAAGATTGTTGTGATGTATGTGAAGATGTCTCTGAAACTGTTGAGAGTATTATAATGAAAAACATCTAAAACTATATATTTTTGATTATGCTACTAATATTAGATATGCCGTTGAGCATATAGGGGATTATTAGGATTGATTAGATGATTATCCAAGGAATGGTTAGTGCCTCTATCATTTAAAAGACAATTGGTGGTAGTGGTTTTTTTGTATGTATATATGCTTGCTGTTCAAAGAAAAGGATAATATTTTTATGATAATAATTAGAGTAGCAAATATTACAATAACTTTATGAAGGAGAGGTTGAACTATGAAAAAGCATCATCCCATGATAGACACTCTTTTAAATCTAGAAGGAAATCCTAGAGCCTGTGTCTATACAGAACCACTATGGGGAATACCCTTTAACTTATATGCCCCCTATGTATCCATATACATGTATTCTTTAGGTGTAAATGACGTTCAAATAGGTTTAATAACTAGTATAGGGATGGTCTTCCAGATTGTATTTGCCTTATTAGGTGGAGCAATAACAGACAAGCTAGGTAGGAAAAGGACTACATTTATATTTGATATTATATCATGGAGTATCCCATGCCTTATTTGGGCCTTTGCGCAGAATTTTACCTATTTCTTGATAGCAGCCATAATAAATAGTGTGTGGAGGGTGACTGCCAACTCTTGGATGTGTCTATTGGTGGAGGATGCCAAAGAGGAGCAACTAGTACATATCTATGCATGGGTACATATTGCAGGTCTATTGGCTGCATTTTTTGCTCCAATAGCTGGGATCTTTGTAGGTAAATTTGAAGTTGTACCTACAATGAGGGTATTATATTTAATAGCATTTGCTATGATGACCCTTAAATTTATTATTTTAAATATCTATTCTACTGAGACGCGGCAAGGTCGTCGTAGAATGGAAGAGACTAAAAATGAGAGCGTTTTTTCACTATTAGGTCAATATGGAAGTGTATTCAAAACTATTTTAAATACACCTGAAACACTATTGACTCTTGGTATAATGTTGGTTATGAGTATATGCACTATGATCAATACTACTTTTTGGCCCCTTTTTGTCACTGAAAAGGTGGGTATATCCATAAAAAATGTATCCCTATTTCATTTTATGCGCTCTGCCACCATGCTTATCTTATATTTTGTTATTATACCCAAGGTAAATGCATATAGATTTAAAAAACCGTTGATGACGGGGTTTGGTTTGTTTATAGCTAGTCAACTGCTACTTATTAGTACGCCGGTCAAAAGTTATACCCTATTAATTATAAGCACATTACTAGAGGCATTCAGTCTATCGCTTATAAATCCACTTATGGATTCACTTACTGTTATAACTGTGAATCCCAAGGAGAGGGCACGGATCATGTCTATCCTACATGTAATTATGATTGGTTTGACTTCTCCATTTGGTTGGATAGCAGGTATATTGTCAGAAAAACAACGTGTGTTGCCATTTATGATGAATATAATATTGTTTATAATTGGTGCAATATTTACCTATTATCTATCTGTTGCATTGGATAAGAGGAATAATATTGATGGTAAAAATACGATGAGTGTATAATTAAAACTATTTATAACCTTCTAATGGAAGAACGAAATTACAATATAGATTTAGTTAAGTCTATATTAGCTTTTTTTGATTATTGCAGTTCATCATTATACAAGAATCGGTTTTTATAAAAGATCTTTTGACCCTATTCCAGAATTGAGAAAAGAAATAATTAAAGTAAACGATTCTTGCTATGCACAAGAAGTAGAGTGTATAGCCCAAGAAATGAAGAAAAACATAGATACTGGTATTTTATCTTTGGATGAACTTGAAAGAACAATCATAGAAAAGTATAAAGCTATAGAAATTAGTAAAAAAGATCCCTTTTATTTAAACTTCTATTAATAGTTCTCATCTACGGGTCTAGTCCTTAATTCACTCTTTATTTTTCAGTTATACAAGAATTATGTTTTTTAGATATTAATATTTGTATCAGAGGAGATAAATGGTTATAATATAGAGTAAGATGTTGCTTAATGTAATAATAAGTATCTTTAATTTATTGTTTAGTTTTCCCAGGAGACGATATGCAATATTTATAAAGTTGATTGGAGGTAGGGCATATGGCCATATTAGTGACAGGAGGTACAGGATATATTGGGAGTCATACCTGCGTAGAACTTTTAGATGCAGACTATGATGTTGTAGTTGTGGACAACTTCTCCAATAGTAAACCTGAAGTTTTAAATAGAATAGATGAGATAACAGGAAAGAAATTAAAATTCTATGAGGTTGATATATTAGATAGAGAGGGCCTAGAGAGAGTATTTAGTGAAAATGATATTGAAGCAGTAATACACTTTGCAGGGCTTAAAGCAGTAGGGGAATCTGTAGAGATTCCCATAAAATATTATCACAACAATATTACAGGTACACTAACCCTCTGTGAGGTCATGCAGGAATATGATGTGAAGAGAATAGTATTTAGTTCTTCAGCCACGGTTTATGGTATGAATAATGAATCACCGCTGACTGAAGATCTACCACTTAATGCTACAAATCCTTATGGTTGGACTAAGCTCATGATAGAACAGATTTTGAGAGACGTATTTGTATCTGACAAATCTTGGAGTATATCTTTACTTAGATATTTTAATCCCATAGGTGCCCATGAAAGTGGCAGAATTGGTGAGGATCCAAATGGAATACCAAATAACTTGATGCCTTACATAACTCAAGTGGCTGTGGGGAAGAGGAAGGAACTTAGTGTATTTGGTGATGACTACGAAACCCACGATGGAACTGGAGTTAGGGACTATATCCATGTAGTGGATTTAGCTAGGGGGCATTTGAGAGCACTTGAAAAGATTATGGAATCTACAGGAGTTAATGCCTATAATCTAGGAACAGGTGTTGGTTATAGTGTGCTCGATGTGGTTAAGGCTTTTGAAAGAGCTACAGGAGTGAAAATTCCCTATGTTATAACCAAGCGCCGGCCTGGAGATGTGGCAGAGTGTTATGCAGATCCTACTAAGGCATTAAAAGAACTTGGTTGGAAGGCAGAAAGAGATATTGAGGATATGTGCAGGGATGCATGGAGATGGCAGGAGAGCAATCCTAATGGGTATGATGTTGATACTATATGAATTTAAGTATATTATGATGAAAACTCATTCATCATAATATACTTAAACTTTGTGACAAAATAGATTGTACATAGTTTAGAGTGTGATAAAATATGTTTTTTACATATATTGAAAAACGAATACTTGGATTTAGATTAAACAAATTTTAAATTTAGGCAAGGGGTTTAAGGGATATGGAGAAGAAAAAGAAGAATTATAAAAAGATATTGATCATAACAGCATGTGTGATAGTAGCTGTGGTAGGGAGTGTTGTTCTCTGTGCATATAATCTACTAGATAAGATAAATCATGTGCCACTGGTGCATGAAAGTGAAGAGACAGAGAATCCCAACATAAAACCAACAGAACTTACACCAGAGGATCTTGGTGTATCTGAAGATATTCCTAGATATGAAGAGACAGGGGTAGTGAATGTACTTTTATTTGGTCTCGATGGTACAGAGGAAGGGGAGAGATCTCGTTCTGATTCTATAATGATAGCAACATTGGATGGAAAGCATAAGAAAATAAAGCTTACATCTCTCATGCGAGATACCTATGTATATATTCCCGGTAGAGGTGAGAATAGAATAAATGCTGCATATGCATTTGGGGGTCCAGCCCTTGCCATTCGAACTGTGAATGAAAATTATAACATGGATATACAAAAGTATGTGACGGTTGATTTCTTTAGCTTAGAAAAGATAATAGATGAGCTAGGCGGGGTAGATATATATGTAAAGGACTATGAAGTCAAACCTTTAAACGGTATAATAAGGAGCTTAAACAATCTTAATAAGGGTAAGGAGTGTTCGCCTTTAATAGAAAAACCAGGGATGCATAGATTAAACGGTAGACAAGCTGTTGCATATGCTAGAATACGTAAAGTAGGCAATTCGGATTTTGAGCGCACTGATAGGCAGAGGGCAGTACTAAAGAGTCTTATAAAAGAAGGTTCTAGTATGGAACTATGGGAAATTCCCTCCATATTATCTGCTGTATTTCCAGAGGTTCAAACCAACTTTACTAAAAATGAGATATTAAAATATGGGTATACAGCTCTAGAGAGTGCCAAAAATGATGTGGAAGAGCTAAGGCTTCCATATGAGGATACATATGAGGATCAGATGATACGGGAGATGGCTGTGTTAGTGCCGGATATGGAAAAGAATAGGGAGATACTACATGAGTTCATATATGAAGAGGATTTTAATATCTGGGAGTAATGTAGCTATGTTAAGTGATTAGTAAAAGGGATAGAGGATATAGTATCTATAGAATATAATGCAGAAGATGGGGTTTAGATATGCGCATTAAAGAAAAGATGAAATCTCATTGGTTTTTTCAATATATCACGTATGGTGCAGTAGGCACTGTAAATGTCATAATAGATATATGTATAATAAATATACTCATGGCAATAACTCATATATATAGGGGAAAAATGTTTTTCTTGTTTAAGTTAATATCCTTTGTGGTCTATTCAATAAGTGGATATTTTATGAATAAGAGGCTCACATTTGATTGTAAACATACCAAGAATACTACCTATCTAGCATATGCGTTGACATTATTTATAGCAGCAATGGGAAACGGGTGGATACTGTCCACCTTTACGATGTTGTCCTTGGATAGAATATCACCTAGGGTATGGGCGAATATTGTAAATATTATTGCATCTATGACTACAGGGACCATTAGTTTTTTAGTGAATAAATTTCTTATATTCAATGGTGATAGGAATAAAGAGGAGAAAGATAAGTGATTTCATA
>CALKWW010000028.1 GCA_938003945.1 uncultured Bacillota bacterium
CAGCACCACCGGATAAATCTTGTCCATGACATGCTGCACAGTTTGCTTTATAAATTATATGCTCTAGGGTTATCCGTAATAGGAGTGATAGGGAATCTATATAAGAGGGACAAATTGGTTATGTGTGAAGCTCCTGACTCTTTTATAGCAGACACTTATAGAAATGCAATTATTAATATTAGCTCTATGCAGAAAGAAAAAGGGATTAAGACAATAGTTTTTACATCTCCTATACAAAAAATTCATAAGAGTTATATTACTGCAAATATAGCAATTGCATTGAGTAGGACGGGGAAAAGTGTTTTATTGATAGACGGAGATTTAAGGAAATCGAGTCTTAGTAATATATTTGGTATGGAAGCTGAAATGGGATTGTCAGATATTATAGAAGGGAAGGTACTTTCAAACCAGATAATTGTAGAATCCCAAATAGAAAAGAATCTTGATATATTACCATCGGGAAAAACATCATCGAATTCAGCAGATCTATTGGCGTCAGAGGATATGAAAGTATTATTAGAAAAGTTAGAAGAGCAATACGATCTAATTTTGATAGATTGCCCATCTTTGGAGATAGTGGCAGATACAGTCATTATCTCTACAGTGACTGATGGAACTATACTAGTATGTGGACAGAGAGAGACAGAGATTGAAGATACGAGAGTGGGAAAGAGAAAACTTGAAATGGTAGATTCTAATGTCCTAGGTATACTTTTAGAAATGAAAAACTCGAAAGATTCTGAAAATACAAAAATATGTTAAATATATTCTATAATCATGACTTATTAATTCTTTAAATCCGAATTGGCTTTCATAAGCATAGGAGGGAAGAAAAGTGACACAAAAGAGTTCAAGACATTATTTTTTAGCGATCAAGAATAAAATACAGATAATAATCTTGTTTACAGTATTATTTGCCCTAGCTGGTAGTGCTATTGGAGCATATAATAGAACAAAAAAAGCACCAAACTACATTGCCTCTGTCACTATTTTAGCAGGCGGACCTAAGGCTTATATCAATGAAAATGGAATAGACTATGAGAAATATGAGAAGATCAATAAAAATTCTGTCAATCTTCTTAATAATATAGTGAATTCCGAAGTGATGATGGATAAAATTATTGATAAATTTCAATTGGATACATCTTATGATAAATTTCAAAAAAAGATGCAGGCAAAAGTAGTTGACAATACGGATATGTTGATTTTGAAAGTAAAGGCTCAAAGTCCAGATTTAGCAAGGGAAATAGTAAATGAAATTATAGCAATTTCAATGAAAAAATCTCGGGAGATAGATGATATAGCAAATATTGAAGTAGTAGAGGATATACGAGTTGAAGAGATGCCTGTAAAATCAAAAGGAATGACTGATTTAAGATTTTTTGGAGTATTAGGTTGTGCACTTAGCCTTTTTTTAATTATAATACTTGAATATCTAGACGATACGGTAGAGTTTCCAGAGGATATTGAAGAGAATGTTGGGCTTCCTATTTTAGGTATTATTTCTGAAAATGCGCAAGCTCCAGAGGCCTACAGGGTTTTAAGGACTAATATCCATAATTTTAGGACAGAGCCAATAAAACAAACTATATTAGTTACTTCTTCCGACAGGAATGAAAATAAGAGTAAGGTCACTACAAATTTGGCAATGTCAATGGCTCAAATACAGAAAAAAGTTCTACTTGTAGATGGTAATATAAGGGAACCCGAAATTCATACTTTTTTCAACTTAGACAATGAAACTGGGCTATCCAACATTTTGAAGTATGATTTGGATTATAGAGAAGTGATCCAAAAAGCAGAGGAGAAAAATCTCGATGTGTTGACTTCAGGGCCAAGACTTTCCAATCCTGCCGAATTGTTATTATCAGATAAACTGGAAACCTTGTTTGAAGAGATGAAAAAAGAATATGATACTATTATTATAAACTCATATTTTCTTGGTTCAATGCCGGATACAATGTTTTTTTCAACTTTCGTTGATGGAGTTATATTGGTATCTACGGTCGGTGAATCGAATATTGATGATATGAACAAGGCCAAAAAACTTCTCCAAAAACTGAACGCCCAAATATTGGGGGTAACTCTAAACGAGTGATAACTGGAGAAATATTATAGTAGTTTCCCTCGAAATGTTACTTTTTTGTAATTTATTCAGAGCGAAAATTTAATATAATACTATTGATTATATATGTAAATCATATATAATTAGCTATGTAGTAAATGGATAGACGTCAGTAACTTTTGTAAATTGAAAGAGGTCAGTATATGAACACGGCAAAGAAGATGGCAAAGACAACTACAATACTCATGGTAATAACCCTCATAAGTAAGGTATTTGGATTTGTTAGGGAGACAGTAATTGCAAGATATTTTGGTGCAGGTATGGAAACCGATGCGTATTTTATGGCACTTAGCATACCAAATTTAATTTTTGCAAGCATAGGTGCTAGTATATCTACTACCTTTATTCCATTATATACTCAGCTTCTGACTTCAGATGGAAGAAGCACAGCCAATAGATTTGCCAATAATCTGCTCAACATAATCAGCATTATATGCTGTTTTTTATTGATTTTGGGCATAATTTTTTCTCCGAATCTTGTAAATCTATTAGCCCCTGGTTTTTCAGATGAAATATATGATTTGACTGTAGACATTACCCGAATATTATTCATAGGCGCCATATTTAGCATGGTTTCGTCGGTCTTAACAGGGATACTTCAATCCAATGAGAGGTTTTTAGGACCTGCTTTAGTGGGTTTTCCATACAATATTGCAATCATAATTGGTTGTATATTATTTGCAAAGAACTATGGTATATATGCATTGACTATAGCCACTTTAATAGGTACAATGGGGCAAGCCTTGATTCAAGTGTTTTTTGTAAAGGGAAAGTATTCCTATGAAACGGTATTGGATTTTAAGGATCCCTATGTTAAAAAACTTGCCATACTCATAATACCTGTACTCATGGGTACTGCCATAGGTCAGATCAATACAATTGTGGACAAGGCTTTAGCGTCTAGTTTAGTTCAAGGGAGTATATCGAGCATCAACTATTCTAATAGGCTTATAGGATTTGTGCAGGGTATATTTATAGGAAGTGTTACAACAGTAGTATATCCCTTTTTCTCTCAGCTGTGTGCGAAGGAGAACTATAGGGAACTAAATCAATATATATCGGGTTCCATAAATATATTCACTATGATAATGATACCCATTACAATAATAACTCTTATATATAGCAAGGAAATTGTGAGCATAGTATTTGAAAGAGGCGAATTTAGTAAAGAAAGTGTCAACTTAACTGCATATGCGCTTAAGTTTCTTTCATTGGGCCTTTTGCCCTTTGCTGTAAGGCAGGTTTTCAACAGGGCATTTTATGCATTACAGGATACTAGGACACCTATGATAAATGGGGCAATTGCAGTTGTAATAAATATTATAGCTGATATTTTATTGGTTAAGCATTTAGAGGTTGGAGGCTTGACTTTAGCAACTTCCCTATCTTTTTTTGCTTCTGTCATTTTCTTTATAATGGCATGGAAGAGAACTATGCACTGTGGTATAAGGGATATACTAGACTTTAAGGGATTAGGTAAGCTTATACTGAGTGGAATACCATTTTTTATTATAATTTGGCTACTTAGTGTAAAGGGGATACATTTCTTCTTAGCTATAATTTTGAGTGGTATTGCCTATATAGTTATATTGTGGCTATTTAGAGTTAAAGAACTTAAAATAGTTACCTCCTATATCTCAAATAGGTTTTTAAAGAGAGATGCTTGATATATAGATAATATTTGTCATTTGAGATAGGAGAAATAAAGAGAGAGGATCAAAGTTATGGAGAAATCACAAAATAAAAAAGGAAATAAAAAAACTATAATAATAGTATTATGTATAATAGTAGCTATAGTTGGGGGAACTGCCCTATATGTCTATAACCTGCTTGATAAAATCAATTATGTACCACTACAGGACGAAGAGACATCCGAGAAGATGACTCCAGATGATTTGAGTGTCTCCAAAGATATACCTAGTACTAAAGATACAGGTGTAATAAATGTACTACTATTTGGGCTTGATTCTAGGGAAGAGGGAGAGCGTTCTAGATCTGACAGTATAATCATAGCGACATTAGATGGAAAACATAAGAAGATAAAGCTTACGTCACTTATGCGAGACACATATGTATCTATACCAGGCAGGGAAGATAACCGTATAAACGCTGCATATGCGTTTGGGGGTCCAGCTCTTGCTATTAGGACTGTGAATGAAAATTACAATATGAATATAGAAAAATATGTGACAGTTGATTTTTTCAGTTTGGAGAAGGTCATAGATAAACTCGGTGGGGTCGAAATAGAGGTAAAGGATTATGAAGTCAATGCCCTAAATGGACTTGTACAGAGTTTAAATAATCTCAACCATAATGATAACAATTCCCCACTTGTAGACGGCCCAGGAAAACACAGATTAGATGGCAGACAAGCTGTTGCCTATGCGAGAATACGTAAGGTAGGTAATTCTGATTTTGAGAGGACCGATAGGCAAAGGACTGTATTAAATGCCCTTATAAAAGAGAGTAGGAATATCGATCTGTGGGAGGCTCCATCCCTATTATCTACTATATTGCCAGAGGTAGAGACTAACTTTACTAAAAATGAAATCTTAAAATATGGATATCCTGCCCTTGAAAGTGCACAAAATGATGTGGAAGAGCTTAGGCTTCCCTATGAGGACACATATGAAAATCAGAGGATAAGGGGTATGGCAGTATTAGTACCTGATATGGAGAAAAATAGGGAGATACTACATGAGTTCATATATGAAAATGATTGATAGAAATTAGCTCTAGGTCAATTTGATCTAGGGCTTTTTTTATATTCTTTAAACTTCTTATAGCTAGATGGGAATTAAGTGTCAAAGGAAGGTTCTTTTTTAAAAGGAATCTTCCTTTTTTTGATTAATGCTATGAAATAAGAATTTGACTGTCTTAAGAAGCTAGGTTTGAAATTTACGGAAATCATTCATAATATATCCAAAGATATATTGCAAATTTAATTTAAATAATATACACTATAGGTAATTCATGTAAAATGAGATGCTAAAAACTTTGGCATAGTAATTATACTAGCAATATCTCTCAATTGCATTTGTAAGAAGTAAATAATGTACAAGCATTTCTAAACAAATAGTAATGATTCTTACAAATGAGCTAGAAGCATAACTACCTTTCATGTGAAATCATCAAGATTATAAATATTAAATTTAAGCAGCACATTCATCTGTATATGAGGCTGTTAAGGAGAAATACGACAAACCTAGTCTTTTTGCAACTATCAACCATCTCATTATGGTAAACTTTTAAGTTATATCATGACGGAAAAATATTATACGAGGAGGGTAGGTGTGAGATACTCGAAGTATAACGTGAATTCCGAGCTAACTCAGCGTGAGAGGGATATTGTAAGGTGCATAGTTAGGGGAATGTCAAATAGAGAGATAGCAGAGTTATTACACATAACTGTTGGCACAGTCAAGCTACATGTACACAATATCCTTCGAAAAAAAGACATGAGGGGAAGAGTGGATATTATTCTAGAAGAACTAGTAGGAGAAAAAGAAAAATAATTTTGATTATGGGAGGTGATACCTAAAAGCTAATATCTGACCAGAGGAATGGTAAAAACAAAGAGAAAATAGGGGGATAAAAAATGAGTAAAAAGAAATTTTTATCTTTTGCAATTTCTGTGTTGTTACTTGTATCCATATTTTGTAGTCCACTGACTTCATTATGGGATGAAGCCAATGCAGCGTCTGCATATAATTATGCTGAGGCGCTACAAAAATCTATATATTTTTATATGCAACAACGTACTGGAAAATTGCCGGCTGACAATCCAGTTATATGGCGTGGTGATTCATGCTTAAAAGATGGCTCCGATGTAGGGAAGGACTTGACAGGGGGATATTTGGATGCTGGCGATCATGTTAAATTTGCTTTACCCATGGCTTCCACGGCAGCTACAATTGGATGGTCAATATATGAATATAGGGAAGCTTTTGAAGATTCAGGGCTATTAGAAGAGGCATTGGATTGTATTAAGTGGGCAACAGATTATTTTATAAAATGTCATACAGCTCCGAATGAATTTTATTATCAGGTGGGCTCAGGTAGTGCTGACCACGCATGGTGGGGTCCTGTAGAGGTTATAGAAGATGTCATGGATCGTCCATCATACAAAATAACCACATCATCACCAGGATCATGTGTGGCAGGTGGAGTATCTACTACTTTAACCATAGCTTCCATAATATTTGAAGATATTGATCCTGCATATGCCTCCACTTGTCTAACCCATGCAAAACAGCTCTTTGATTTTGGATGGTCGACCCAAAGTGATGCCGGCTATACGGCCGCCAATGGATTTTACGATTCATATAGTGGTTTTTGGGATGAGCTATCTGCTGCTGCAACATGGCTATATATAAAGACAGGTGATGAGAGTTATTTAAGCAAAGCTGAGATTGCAGCCCAAAATTGGGGAGAAGAAGGTCAGACAGGTTTTTGGGATTATAAATGGACGCATTCATGGGACGATATGCATTATATGACTCAAATCCTTCTAGCTGAGATTACAGGGAAAGATATATATATAGAATCTGTAGAGCGCAATCTAGATTTTTGGTTACCTGGTGGTGGGATTACCTATTCACCTGGTGGACTTGCATGGTTGGATGAATGGGGTGCTCTACGTTATTCTGCTAATGCATCTTTACTGGCCTTTATATGGTCTGACAAAGATGTAGGTACCATATCTAAAAAGGCTGATTACAGACAGTTCGCAGAGAGACAAGTAAATTATATATTAGGGGATAATCCAAGAAATTCAAGCTATATAATTGGATTTGGTAGCAATTCACCTAAGCATCCCCATCATAGAACGGCTCACGGTTCATGGGCAAATAGCATAGGAGAACCCGCTGAAACAAGGCATATACTCTATGGAGCACTAGTTGGCGGGCCAAATAGTAGCGATTCATGGAATGATAGCAGAAATGATTATGTTTGCAATGAAGTGGCATGCGACTACAATGCAGGGTTAGTAGGTGCGCTTGCAAAGATGTACTCACTTTATGGTGGCACAATACTTTCAGGGTTTCCACAAAACTATCTATCTAAAGAAAAAGCTCAAGATAGCCATACAGAATATTATGCCAATGCCAGGATCACTTCTGAACAGACCAATTTTACAGAGATAAGCGTGGATTTAACCAACCATTCAGCGTGGCCTGCTCGTTCACTTGATAAGATGTCTTACCGTTATTTCTTCGATATAACTGAGTTAGTAGAAGCTGGATATTCAATAAAGGATATTACGGTGAGTAAAAACTATAGTGAAGTGCCTGTCACAGTATTAGGGCCTACGCGCTGGAAAGAAAATGTATACTATATTACTGTAGACTATAGTGGTTCTAAAATATTCCCAGGAGGACAATCAGAATCTGCTAGAGAGACACAAATACGGATAGGTGTACCTCATGGTGCTCCTTGGGATCCATCGAATGATTGGTCGCATAAGGGACTTACTAACATGGCAAAGAAGAGTGATTATATTCCTGTATACAACAATGGAATCCTTCTATATGGTGAGGAACCTGGAGAAGGCGAATTACCACCCGATGATCCAGAAGACCCAGAGGACCCAGATATCCCACCAGCTATACCAAAGGGTATAAAAGCCACGGCACTAAGCTCTAGTAGTATAAAAGTTGATTGGGATAAAAATGTAGAGCCTGATTTGGCAGGCTATAGGATATATAGAAGTACATTGAGTAATTTCATACCAGGTAGTAGCAATTTTGTAAAACAAGTGGCTACAAATTCCTATACAGACATAGGACTAAACTCAAATACACGTTATTATTACAAGGTGACAGCAATTGATAGTAGTGGCAATGAGTCAGAATCATCTGCCCAGATAAGTGCCACTACCCTTTCAGACACTGAGCCAATTCCTGGGTATACTGAGATAAGTGTACCATTTACCTACGATGGAGAAGGTGAATTCTATTGGAAGACAAATAAGCTCTCCACTGACTCCGATAATTGGAGTCGATATATAAGCTCATGGAACCTCGATGTCTTGGAGGTCAATGGAGTAGACTATACAAATACATGGGTGGCACAGCATCAGATACCTCCATCATCTGACGGCTATTGGTATATTTACTATAAAGCCAGTTTTCCATGGTCTCATGTAGAGATTAAGTAAGCTATTAAATAGGGGATGAGCTCATCCCCTATTTAAGCTATATTGGATGCTGGTTTTGAGAAAATAGCCTTGAGCAAAGCATAGATATGCCCAATAAGTTAAATATAAAGAGGGTAGGTGTTTATCATGAGCTAATTATGGGAAATTTAAAAAGTATTGAAAAGTTCAAGTGGAGAAATTTAGAATTAGGAGGGAAGAGATGGATAAAAAGAGGATAATCTATATTCTAATTGCTGTGATGTTGATTGTGCCATTATTATCTGGTACATCGGGGACTTTAGATGAAGCTAAGGCAGCATCTAAAGAGGAGTCATTACTTCAAGTAGATGAAGACACAGTATATTATGATCGGTTTATGGAACTATTTGAAGATATACAGACCAAAGGTTACCTCAGTCCAGAGGGGGTTCCCTATCATAGTGTAGAGACATTGATGGTAGAGGCACCAGATTATGGACATTTAACTACCAGTGAAGCTTTTAGTTTCTTGACGTGGTTATATGCTACGTATGGTAAGCTCACAGGGGATTGGTCCTACTATAAAGAGGCATGGGACGTAACAGAGAGGTATATAATACCTGATGCCAGTAGGGATCAACCTGGCATCAATACCTATCCACCTGATGATCCTGCACAATATGCACCAGAGGCTGATTTACCACAGGACTATCCTGTTGCAGGAGATGAAAGTTTCTCCACAGGTGTAGATCCAATATGTGATGAATTGTCTAGGGCATATGGTAGCAAGGCATATTATCAAATGCACTGGCTATTAGATGTAGATAACTGGTATGGATATGGTAATCATGGAGATGGGACTAGTCGATGTTCCTATATAAATACTTACCAAAGAGGTCCAGAAGAATCTGTATGGGAAACAGTACCTCATCCATCATGGGAAGATTTTACATGGGGTGCTGGGAACGATGGAGGCTTTTTGCCGTTATTTGGTAAGTTCGGTACGCCGTCTAAACAATGGCGTTATACATCGGCATCTGATGCCGATGCAAGACAAGTTCAAGCTTCATACTGGGCCCTTCAATGGGCAAAAGAACAAGGTCGAGAGAATGAGATAGGCTCATACACATCCAAAGCAGTTAAGATGGGTGATTGGCTACGTTATACTATGTTCGACAAGTACTTCCGTCCAATAGGGGTACAAAATAACAATACTAAAGGTACAGGCTATGATAGTTGTCATTACTTGCTCTCATGGTATACATCATGGGGTGGTGACACAGGGGGCTCTTGGAGTTGGCGTATAGGTTGTTCCCATGTGCATCAGGGATACCAAAATATCATGGCTGCCTATGCTATGTCTGAGGAGCCAGACATGGAACCACTATCTCAAAATGGTAAAAGGGATTGGGCCACTAGTTTGCAACGTCAGATAGAGCTATACCATTATCTGCAAAGTGCCGAAGGGGCAATAGCAGGTGGTGTGACAAACAGTATGAAAGGCAGATACGAGTCATATCCTGCAGGAACTAGTACTTTCTATGATATGGCATATGACTGGCAACCGGTATATCATGATCCACCAAGTAACAACTGGTTTGGTTTCCAAGCATGGTCAATGGAAAGAGTAATGGAGTATTACTATATCACAGGGGATACAGATGTAAAATCTTTAGTAGATAAATGGAGCAATTGGATAGTGGGCGAGACACGATTAAATAGTGATGGTACATTTGAGATACCATCTACATTGAAGTGGACAGGACAGCCGGATACATGGACAGGAACTCCTACAGGTAATCCTAACCTTCATGTTACAGTTGAAGACTGGTGCGTAGATCTTGGTGTGACAGCATGTCTTGCCAAGGCCTTGACGTATTATGCAGCTGGGTGTGAAAAATGGGATGGCGCTGTTGCAGAAGATGCCCAATATGTGGCTAAAGAGCTATTAGATAGAATGTGGACTTTGTACAGAGACGATATAGGTTTAGCTGCGCCGGAGGAGAGGGAAGATTATTCGCGATTTTTTGACGAAGTGTATATCCCCACTGACTATAGTGGTGTCAATGCTCAAGGTGCTACACTTAAAAATGGTATGACATTTATAGATTTACGACCAGCATATAGAGATGATCCTGATTTTCAAAAAGTAGAAGATGCATACAGACAGGGCAAGGCTCCAGTTATGACCTACCACCGTTTCTGGGCACAGGCAGATATAGCCATGGCAAATGCCATGTATCATATTCTATTTGGTTCTGGAGAGCCATCTGATCCTGGCCATGGAGACGATCCTGCTCTTCCAAAAGCACCTAAAGGTATAAAGGCTACGGCATTGAGTACCAGTAGTATAAAGATTGAATGGGACAAAAATACAGAGTCAGATTTGGCAGGATATAAGGTCTATGGGAGTACATTGAGCAATTTCATACCTAGTAGCAGTAATCTTATAGGACAAGTGACTACAAATTCATATACAGACACAGGATTGAATGCAGATACCACATATTACTACAAAGTTACAGCAGTGAACACCAATGGTGATGAATCACAGCCATCAGCTCAAGCAAGCGCTAAGACAGAGTCAAATGGTGGTACAGAACCATCTCCTGAATATACTGAAATAAGTGTGCCATTTACTAGCGATGGAGAAGGTGAATTCTATTGGAAGACAAATAAGTTCTCCACCAATCCTGGTGATTGGGGAAGGTATATAAACTCTTGGAATCTCGATGTATTAGAGATCAATGGAGTGGACTATACAAATACATGGGTTGCACAGCATCAGATACCTGCATCATCTGATGGTTATTGGTATATCCACTGCAAGTCAAGCGTTCCATGGGCACATGTAGAAATTAACTAGTTTTACTGTCAAAGGGGGAATGACTTTTTGCCTATTCCCTCTTTGACTTCCTATCTAAATGCTAGCTATTCAAATTGGAGCTAAAAAATATCAATTCAAGAACCTGAATCATTTTATTAGCTTATTTTTATACTGATGTGGATTACATATTACTAGTATTCACGCAATATAACTAAATATTTACTGGAAAATAGCTGAGACAACTCATATTTTAGGAAATTTAAACTATAGAAATGGGGTGTTTATTATGTAATGGTAAACTTAGGAAGTTGTCAGAATTAGAATATGATTGGAGGGAAGAAAAACATGGGTAAGAGAAAAGTATTGTCTATTTTGCTTGCTGTAATGTTAATTGTGCCGTTATTTTGTGGCGTGGTTGGGCAGGAAAGAGAAGTTAGTGCAGCTCCGTCATATGGTGGTAAATTCTTGGGAAATATATTCAGTGGTAGTTCAGAGCCTTTAAACTTTAACAAGTACTGGAATCAAGTGACAGCTGAAAATGCAGGGAAATGGGGCTCTGTAGAGAGTTCTAGGGACAATATGAACTGGGGGACCCTAGATGCCATATATGACTATGCAAAAAGCAAGAATATGGTATATAAATTCCATACACTTGTATGGGGAAATCAGCAACCTTCATGGTTGAGTTCACTTTCCCAATCTGAGCAACGAGCAGAGATAGAAGAATGGTTTGCTGCAGTAGCGAAACGGTATCCCAATATGGAGCTCATTGATGTAGTAAATGAACCATTACACGATCCACCTTCCTATAAGAATGCCCTGGGAGGAGATGGTTCCACAGGTTGGGACTGGGTTATAACATCGTTTGAACTAGCACGTGAGTACTTCCCCAACAGTGAGTTGCTTATCAATGATTACGGTATTATTTCAGATCCCAATGCAGCACGAAACTATGTGGAGCTAATAAATCTTCTTAAATCGAGAGGGCTTGTCGATGGTATAGGAATTCAGTGCCATGCATTTAATATGGATAATGTAAGTATCTCTACTATGAACCAGGTATTGGACATGCTTGCCAATACTGGACTTCCCATCTATGTATCAGAATTTGACATACGTGGGGATGACCAAACCCAGCTTCAGCGCTACCAGGAAAAGTTCCCAGTACTATGGGAACATCCTTCAGTGAAGGGAATAACTCTATGGGGCTATATACAAGGAGATATCTGGCAGGAGGAGGCATATCTTCTCAGAAGTGACGGTGTTGAGCGGCCAGCATTGACTTGGCTCATGCAATATGTGGGTGGTGGCTCTGAGCCTATTATTCCACCGACACCGCCAGTGGCACCCATAGGACTGAAAGCTATTGCAGTTAGTTCTAGTAGTATAGATCTTGACTGGAGAGATAACACGGAATCTGATTTGGTAGGATATAAGGTATATAGGAGCACAATGAGTAATTTTACGCCAGGTAGTAGTAATTTTGTGAAACAAGTGACGACAAGTTCATATATAGATACAGGATTGAATGCAGATACCACGTATTACTACAAAGTGACGGCAGTGAACACTAATGGCGATGAATCACAGCCGTCAGCTCAAGCTAGCGCTAAGACAGAGTCAAATGGTGGTACAGAACCATCTCCTGGCTATACTGAGATAAGTGTGCCCTTTACAAGCGATGGAACAGGTGAATTCTATTGGAAGACAAATAAGCTCTCCACCAATCCTGGTGATTGGGGAAGGTATATAAACTCTTGGAATCTCGATGTATTAGAGATCAATGGAGTGGACTATACCAATACATGGGTAGCACAGCATCAGATAGCTCCATCATCTGATGGCTATTGGTATA